>CAZJYH010000047.1:0-6964 GCA_964549365.1 uncultured Alphaproteobacteria bacterium | reverse complement strand
CGCACGGTCGCGGAGTATAACTCCGCGACAACAGGATCCGCCGGGCCCCCATTGGGGGGGGCACCCATCGGTAGCAACGCCCGCGACCCCGATGTTTCCAGCCCCGGAGGGGCGTACCATTCCTCCGACGCACGCGACGCAACGCTCGCGGAGTACAACTCCGCGACAGCACCAACTCCCAACGCCGCATCAACATTCGCGATCTCTACCGCACCACATTCAACCGCGTCGTCGCGCGCCCCGCCTCCGTCTCCATCACGACGATGTACGGCCCGCTCGGCAGCCCGCTCAGATCGGCCGGCAGACGCGTGCGCCCGGCCTCGACGTGCCCGTTGAAGAGGGCACGCGCCTCATGACCGACGGCATCGACCAACCGCACGCTGACCTGCGCGGCCCGGGGCAATGCGAGCACCACCGTGGTCTCTCCGCTCGCGGCGCTCGGCACGGCGCTCACGGCGTATCCGTCGAGCGCACCCCCGTCGGTGCGCACGCCCGAGGCTGCCGCGCGGATGATCGGCAGGTAGTCCGCCCGCGCGCACGGAGCCGCGGGGAGGATCTCGTCGATCGCGGCGGCGCCCACATCGAACAACGGTGCCAGCACCGACGCGTAGTAGCAATGGAAATCGATCGTGGGCTTCAGGCTGCCCGAGGCATCGAGATCGTTCAACATCGGAAGGCCGCCGTATACCTTCCCCCCCACCACCGGCGTGCCGAAGACGAAGTGCGGAGCGGCCGCGCCGTGGTCGGTCCCGGACCCGTTGTCGTAGGCCCGGCGCCCGAACTCGGAATACGTCATCCCCACCACACGCGAGTCAACCCGCAGCGCCACGAGGTCATCCTGGAACGCCGCCACCGCACTGCTCAGCGTGTTCATCAGCTCCCCGTGGTGAAGGGTCTGGAAGGCGTGCGTGTCGAAACCGCCGAGCGTGACCTTGTAGACGCGGGTGCTCAGGCCTCCCGCGATCAGGCGGGCGATGATCGCGAGCGATTCCCCCAGCTCGTTGTCCTTCGGATACGGGACCAGGTTCGACGCCTTCGCCGCCGCGGCGCGAATCGCATCGGCGTAGGCGTGCGACTGCTGATCGATGATGTCCACGAAGCCCTTCTCGTGTCCGGCGGGCGTGTCGGCGGCGGGATCATCCTTTCCGCTCGGCACCCCCTTCACCAGCGCGTAGAACTCCGCCGGATCGGTCAGCGACATGCTGATCGAGGTCCCGACGATCGTGAACATGGAGGACGTGGCCCGGCCGATCTCCACCGCGGGCGGATCGTCCGGCAGCACCGTCGGGAACTCCGGGAACTCGCGCCGCAGATATCGCCCGATCCATCCCGTGGTCACCGCGTTCCCCGAGCCGAGCCCCGTCCCGGTCTGCCACATCTCCGTCTCGACGAAGTGCGACATACCGGAGCGTTCGTAGCCGACGTTCTGCACGATCGCCAGCCGACCGTCGTTGAACATGCGCTGCATGCCGCTCATGTTCGGATGCAGGCGCAGAAGCGGCGCGCCGTCGAGCGGCAGCGCCTCGGCCTTCTCGATCTTCACCGTCGGGCGGTACTCGTGGTACTTGGCGTCGTCCACCGGAATCACCGTGTTGAGCCCGTCGTTTCCCCCCTGCAGCTGGAACACCACCAGCACGCGATCGGTAACCGCGAGCAGAGATGCGGCGCCCGGACCGCGCCCCGAGGCGACGGCGCGCACGCGCATTCCGTTGATCAACACGGGCGCCGCCAGGATGGGGGCGGTGCGCTTCAGGAACTCTCGGCGTTTCATCGATCTGTCTCCAATGTTCTGTCGGCAATGTTCTGTTCGGCGGTCCATCGCGCGCGCGGCGCTCACAACAACTGGAAGTTGGAGGAGCGCATCAGCAGCCCCAGCATCGCCGCAAGCCGCGCGGTGCGGATCGCATCGGGTGCATCGCTCCATTCGTAGTCGGCGGGGCCGACCAGTTCCTCCTTCAGCCGCGCGAGGAACGCCTCGGAGGCCGGATAGGCCAGCAGGTGCTCGGCGATGTCGCGAACGAGCGCGCCGGGATCGTTGAACGAGGGCCACTGCTTCGCGTAGGCGAGCACGTCCATCTTCCAGGAACCGTTCCTGTAGGCGGGTCCGTTGAAGGTGAGGCTGTGCATGTCGGTGATCATCGCGTCGGCCCCGGCGATCAACCGATCGGTGATGCTCCGGCGCAGCGGGAGCGTGGAGGTGCTGATCCACGAGCGATGGAACTGCCATCCCTGCACGCCCGGCGGCGCGAACAACTCCTGACCGAGCCGTGCGGAGTTCTCCTGCAGGAACTGCGCGGCGAAGTCGCCCGAAGTGAAGGGGGCCAGGTAGTCGGAACCGCGAGCGGCAAGGGGCGTGACGGAGGTTGCGCGCACGGCGCCGACGAGGAAGTCCACGGGGCTCTTGATCATCGCGCCGACGTACCCGGCGTCGTAGAAGTGGCGGCTCGAGAACAACCGACGCAGCACCGCCGCGACGCTCCACCCGGAGTTCCGGAACTCGACGGCGAGCGGCTCGATCACATTCTGTTCGATCGCCGGATCGATCGGCCGCACCGGGGTGAGCGTGGCCTCGGCGTAGACGAAGAAGCGGTAGAGCTTGCGGATCACATAGCGCGACGTCTCCGGCCGCGTGAAGATCAGGTCCATCAGCGCCGAGAGTTCCGGCGCCGCGTCGCCGCCGGCGATCTTTTGGCCGTAGACCGTCTTGTCGAGTCGGTCGTGCATGAACGGATTGCTCACCGGGTCGCCCGTGATCGTCAGCCAGCCCCAGCCGGTGAGCACACGGGCGATGGCGACGATATCCTCCTGGGTGTAGTTGGGGTTGCCGTCGTTGTCGGCCACCCCCATCGTGAACAGCTCCTGCAGCTCGCGCGCGTAGTTCTCGTTGCGGGCGTTCACACCGTTCTCGCGCCCGTTCAGGAAGATCAGCATCGCCTTGTCGAGCGTGACGCGGCGCACCAGATCCTTGAAGTTCCCCAGCGCGCCGTCGCGGAAGATCTGGTTCTGCAGGTAGAGGAACCGCGACTCCTCGATCTGCCGCTCGTTGTTCGCGAAGTGGGTGTGCCAGAAGAGCGTCATCCGCTCGCGCACCGACAGGCCGTCGTTGATCATCCCGCGGAACCACCAGCGGCGCAGCTCCGCGAAGAAGATGGAGGATTGGTACGTGCCGGGGTTCAGCTGCGTGAGCCATTCGTTCAGCGATCCCCCCACCAGCCGCGAGGGGGCGGGGAGCGGCCGGTCCGTCTGGGTCAGGCGCGCCACCAGGGCCTCCATGCTCATCCCCTCCGCCTCCTTCAGCTCCTGATACGTCGGCGCGATCACCGTGCGCCGCAACAGATGCAGCACCGTGCCGCGATTCCACGGCCCGGCGTACGGATCGAGCGCGTCGGATCCGACGGAGGATGGTGCGGGGGATTCGTGCGTCGTGCGCGCCGACGGCGCCGGGCGCGAGAGCGTGAGGAAGGATCGACGGTTCATGTGAACTCCATGCAGCGATCAAAACGATGGACCTCGTGATCGAACTGCGCCAAATCTACGGCACCGAGCGGCGCCGCGTGCTACTCAATTAATTCTCATCGTAGGTGTGCGGGTGGCGAGTGGCGAGGGGCGAGCAGCGGGTGGCCGAGCCGTTGGATGTACACAACCAAGCCGTAAGATCAGATCCGAGAATTGACAACAGGATATTCCGGAGGTCATCGCGAGCGCAGCGAAGCAGTCGCACCGGCTTTCACTGCAAGCCCAGCGGGATCGCCACGTCGTCGCTTCGCTCCTCCTCGCGATGACCTCGGTAATTCCTTGCCAAGGAGTAGAACCGCGTCGGCGCGGGCCAGGCGCCGGGTTGCGCAGTGTCGTACACATGAAGCCGTACACTTCCGAGATATACAACTTCGCCACTCGTCTCGTCCGACCGTCCACATGAAACAACCGCGAGGACACAAAGAACGCGAAGGACACCAAACCACGCCCCACGCATCACGCTGAACGCTCAACGCTCCACGCTCCACGCGCTCGCCATGCTCTCGCGATCGCTCAGGCCGAGCTTCTTGCGGATGCTGTAGCGGTGGTTCTGGATGGTGCGGACCGAGGAGGAGAGCATGCGCGCGATCTCCTTCGTGTCCAGGTTGATGCGCATCAGCGCGCACACCTTCAGCTCGGTGGCGCTCAGCTCCGGATGCCGCGCCGAGAGCGCCGCCAGGAACGCGCCGTGCACGGTGCTGAAGCGCTCCTCGAACGCGGCCCACTCCCCTTCGGCCGCAAGGTTGTTGCGGATCTCCCGTGCCAGATCGCCGAGCCGCTCGCGGATATCCTCCCCCGACGTCGCCGCAACCGCGCGCACGCGTTGATCGACGGACTCCAGGAACTCGCGCTTCTCCACCAGATGCAGCGCGAGCGCGGTCAGCTCCGCGTTCCGGCGCTCCATCTCCCGCTGCATGTGCTCCGCCTCCAGGCGCAGCGTCTCCCCCTCGCGCTCCAGCTTCTCCATCTCCAGACGCTGCAACAGATCCGAGAGCGCGCCGAGCGTGCTCGACGCATGCTGCTCCTCCCGCATTCTCCGGTGCGTTTCGAGGTGTTCGAACGCGCGGTCGTGGCGGCCGGCGAGATGGTACAGCCGCGCAAGCGTATGATGCATCTGGCTGACGGGGATCGGCAGGTTCAGTTCGGCCACGATCGCGAACGCGCGCTCGGCGTGCTCGATCCCCTTCTCCGTATCGCCCAGCTCGCCGTATGCGGCCCCCATCGTGCGCAGTGCCGCGGCCTCACGGCTTCTGTCGCCGAGCTTCACGCCCATTGCCAGCGCCGCCGCGGCATCGCGAAGCGCCGCGCGATGGCGCCCCATCAGCAGCTTCACGGCGGCGCGGTTCCCCAGCATGGTCGCCTCCAGGAACAGCCGCTTCTCGGCGCGAGCCCGCGTCACCAGTTGATCCAGATACCCGAGCGCCTCACGGTGTTCGCCGAGCTGCGCGGTCACCGACGCAAGGTTCCCGAGGATCGTTAGCCCGCCGGTGGCCTCGTCGTGCAGCTTGAGCGACCGCACCGCAAGCTCCTTCGCGCGGGCCAGCATGCCGAGGTTCGCGTAGAGGCCCATCGCCAGGCCGTACGCGTTCACGCGATCCTGATCCGAGTCGCTCAGCTCCGCGAGCGCAAGCGACTTCAGCGCGCAGGCGTGCGCGTTCGCCATGTCGCCGAGCTGCATGTAGGTGATGCCGAGGCGGCAGTGATACTGGGCGCGCGTGCTCGAACTCATCGTGTCGACGGCATCGGCCCAGGGAAGAAGGGCGTCGAGCGCGGAGCGGAAGTCGCTCAGGCGATCGTGGATGCGGGCCTGCAGCACGGCCATGCGAATGCATCCGTCCGTGTCGCCGAGCCGCTTGTAGCAGGCGGCCGCGTGGGCCAGCGCCTCCATCCCCTGATCCCCCTCCGAGCGGTCGCGCTGGTAGAGCGCGCGGAGCACCCAGGCGCGCGCGAGCGTCTCGTCCGCGCCGATGCGCAGCGCAAGCTCCAGCGCCTCGCGGCTGACCGTGTTGCAGCGTTCGAGATCGCTCAGCCGCAGCTCGCTTCCGCGCGCGTGCAGCTCCTCGAAGCGGGCGAGGTCTTCCACCGGCGACGCCGCCGACGAGTGATCGATGCGAGGATTGATGGGATCTTGAGGCACGGCCGATGCGCTTGGTGTGGGCCGGCTGAAGGATCGCTCCCGACGGACCCGGAGGGAACGCGAACACGCGCGAGGCGCGCCGATCGTCATGGCTATTCCATGCTTTACCGGCAGCGGCCAAAAACTACGACTTTCCCTTCGAGCTCCCATGATTCAACCGCGCGAACGTACCGGACGACGACGGCCGTCGACCGATGCACCGGCCCCCTCCTGGCGCGACCGCGTCGCGGCGCTGCGCTACGTGCCGCCGCTGCTTCGCCTGGTCTGGAGCACGCATCGCGGCTACTCCGTCGCGATGGTGGCGCTGCGGCTGGTGCGCTCGGCCGTGCCGGTGGCGATGCTCTGGGTCGGCAAGCTGATCATCGACAACGTGGTGGCGCTGCAGGGGAACGCCTCGGCCGACCACACGACGCTGTGGGAGCTGGTGGCGCTGGAGATCGGGATCGTGCTGGCGGGGGATCTGCTCGGCCGCGCCTCGGCGCTGGTGGAGAGCCTGCTCGGCGATCTGTTCAGCAATCACACCAGCATCCGCCTGATGGAGCACGCCGCCACGCTGGACCTGTACCACTTCGAGGACCCCGCGTTCTACGATCAACTGGAGCGCGCGCGGCGCCAGACGGTGGGGCGTATCAGCCTGCTGGCCACGCTCCTCTCGATGGCGCAGAACACACTCACGCTCCTCTCGCTCAGCGCGGCGATGCTGGCCTACAGCCCGTGGCTGCTGCTGTTGCTGGCGGCCGCGTCGATCCCCGGCTTCCTCGGCGAGACGCACTTCGCCGCGCTGCAATACTCGCTGCTGTATCGATGGACTCCGCAGCGCCGGCAGCTCGACTACCTGCGCTACGTGGGGGCGAGCGACGAGACGGCGAAGGAGGTGCAGATGTTCGGGCTCTCGGGATGGCTGGTGGAGCGATACCGGATCGTCTCGGAGAAGTTCTACCACGAGAACCGGAGGCTGGCCGTGCGGCGCAGCATCATCGGCGCGCTGCTGGAGATGCTCGCCACGGTCGGCTACTACGCCGCGTACGTCATCATGATCCTCCGCGCGGTGGCCGGAACGATCTCGCTCGGCTCGTTGACGTTTCTGTCGGCGACGTTCAAGCGCAGCCACGATCTCATCGAGAGCCTCCTTTCCAGCGCGGGGGACATCCACCAGCAGGCGCTCTATCTGAAGGACATGTTCGACTTCTTCGAGATGAAGCCCACCATCATCTCCCGCCCCGGCGCCCGCGACGTGGCCGAGCAACTGACGACCGGATTCGAGTTTCAGGACGTCGGCTTTCAATATCCGGGGAGCGATCGCTGGGCCGT
>CAZJYH010000046.1:14549-15177 GCA_964549365.1 uncultured Alphaproteobacteria bacterium | reverse complement strand
CACTGTTGTGCTGGGCGATCGCCCCGGCAACCTCGCGCGGGCGTCGCGGGTTCACGATCGCGGCGGTCGGGTTCGCGTTCCTCTGCGCGATGGTCAACACCGCCGGTTACTACGTCGTTCTTGCCGACGGCTCGCTCGCCGACGGGCGCGCATTCCCGTTCTCGCTGCTGGTGGCCGCGCTGCTGGCCATGATCCTCCGCGATCTGCTGCGCCGGAACGGACGCGCCCCCGAGGCACGCCGTTGGAGAGTTGCGACGTGGGGTCTCGCCTGGGCGCTGCTCTTCCCGCTGCTGCAGATGTACTGCTTCGGCGCCAGCGATTACCGCCGCAATGCCGACGCGATCGTGGTGCTCGGCGCAAAGGCCTATGCCGACGGCACCCCCTCGATCCCGCTCGCCGACCGCGTGCGCACAGCCTGCGAGCTGTACCATCGGAAGCTGGCACCCATGTTGATCTTCTCCGGGGGCCCGGGCGACGGCCCCGTGCACGAGACCGAGGCGATGCGGCGCATGGCGATGCGCCTCGGCGTGCCTGCCGAGGCCATCGTGCTCGACACGGCCGGCGTGAACACACGGGGAACCGTGCGCGGCACCGTCATGATCTTTCAACGGCTGAACGTGCGCTCGGC
>CAZJYH010000046.1:0-14539 GCA_964549365.1 uncultured Alphaproteobacteria bacterium | reverse complement strand
CAACGCGTATCATCTCCCCCGCATCAAGATGACATACCAGCGGGCGGGCTGGAACGTGTACACCGTGCCGGCAACGGAAAGCTATACGCTCGGCGCGATCCCCTACTACGTGGCCCGTGAAGCTGCAGGGATCTGGGCCTACTACGTGAGCGCGTTGTGGCAGTGAGGCACGGGCCGTGGAGCGATGGGCTCCGTCATCACGCAACACAACCACTGCGGTCGCGATCAGAGCGCGCGGATGTAACTTGCGCTCCGCATCCTCTTCCCATGTCAACATTCACGCTCCCGTCCGCATGAAGCAATACGACGCCCTGACCTGTTACGCAGAGAGAGAGGCCCTCGATCTGATCATCGCCGTCGGCGGGATCATCCCGATCACGGGCATGGTGGATAACGAGACCAGCGTCACGCTCTACTTCGATGAAGGGGTCTTCGACGAATCGTTCATCGAGACCATCGGCTCCTGGCTCCCCGAGGGAGCGCCGGTGGAGTTCGAGCGCGGCACCGTGGAGGAGCAGAACTGGAACGCCGAGTTCGAGAGCTCGCTGGAGCCGGTGCGCCTGAACGAGCGCCTGGTGATAACGCAGAGCTGGAACCCGGTTGCCCCGGCAGGCCCGGACGACCTGGTGGTGACGATCGATCCGAAGATGTCGTTCGGCACGGGACATCACGAGTCCACCCGGTTGATCGCTCGGCTGATGACGCGCGTGGAATTCACCGGACGCTCCGTGCTCGACATCGGCACCGGCACGGGGGTGCTGGCGATCATCGCGGCCAAGCACGGCGCGGCGCCGGTGGTGGCGGTGGACAACAACGAGTGGGCCGTCGAGAACGCATTCGAGAACGTCGCGCTCAACGCCACGCCCGAGATCGAGATCATCCTCGGCGAGCTTTCGGCGGTGCCGCGCCGGAGCTTCGACGTGATACTCGCCAACATCCACCGAAACATCATCATCGAGCTGCTTCCGGAAATGAGCGCCCGGCTTGCGCAGGCACCGGGCGCCTGTATCCTGACCTCCGGCGTGTTGATCGCCGACTACGAAAGCCTGGTGCAGGCCGCCGCGCAACACGGCCTGCGCCCGCACGACGAGGAGCGGGAGAACGAGTGGATCGCGACGCGGTTTGCGCGGTAGGAAGCGAGCGAAGATGTGATGGGTTATGAGTTATGGTTGTTATGAGTTATGGCGGGTCACAGGTGGCGAGTGCGGCTTGGCGCCCTTCGAGTCTTTGCGGTGATTGGTTGTAGGACGGCGGACGGTCCGCCGACGATGTTGCGAGCGGCGAGCTCCGCATCCGGCATTCCTCTTTCCTCTCTCTTCTCTCCTTCCCCATGGTTCTTTCCACGATCGACATCGGCACGAACACGATTCTGATGGTCACGCTGCAACGCGAGCCGGACAGGAGCGTGCGCGTGCTCGGCGATGAACACGCGATAGCCCGGCTCGGCAAGGGGGTGGACGCCGCTCGGCACATCCTCCCGGAGACGTTCGATCGCGTCGCGGGGCACCTGGAGCGGTATCGCGCGATCGCCGAATCGCTCGGCTCGGATCGGATCGTCGCGTTCGGCACCAGCGCACTGCGCGACGCGGCGAACCGCGAGGAGTTCATCGCGGCGATGCGTGAGCGCACGGGGATCACCATCGGCCTGCTGAGCGGGAGCGAGGAGGCAGCGCACACCTTCAGCGGCGCGCTGTTCGGCTTCGAGATCGGCGATGAGGACGTTGCGGTGCTGGACATCGGCGGCGGAAGCACGGAGGTTGCCCTCGGGCGCGGCTCGCGGCTGGTGCGCGGCGCCAGCGTGGACGTCGGCGCGGTGCGCATCACCGAACGGTTCCTGCGGACGCTTCCGCCACGGCCCGATGATCTTCACGCGGCGCGCTCGTTCGCGCGCGACGCGTTGAGCGGCACGGCCCCGCTACCTCCCGGCGTGAAGGCGGTCGGCGTCGCCGGAACGGTCACGACGCTGGCGGCGATGGATGCCGGGATGGCGCGCTTCGACGGCGATGCGTTGAACGGCACCATGCTGCGGCGCGACGCAATCGAACGAATGACCGAACGGCTCTGCACGCTCGGGCTCGACGACATCGCCGCGACGGCCGGCGTGCATCCGGATCGTGCCGACATCCTCCCCGGCGGCGCCCTCATTCTGGAGGAGTTCGTTCGGATGAACGATCTCCCCGGAATCATCGTGAGCACGCGCGGCGTGCGCTACGGTGTGGCGATGCACGAGCTTGGAATGCTGAATGACAAATGAGGAATGCGAAACCGCGGAGGACCGGGGAGTGATGGTGCCCCGGCTCCATTGAGGTTCCCTGTCATTCCCTGTTCGTAATTCCTCATTCTCAACTCACCCGACCATCATCCTGATGCCGGCCAGCACAAGCGCGAGACCGATCACCAGTTCGAGTGTCGAGTCCTTGGTGCGTCGGCTCACGCGCACGCCGATGACGGCCCCCCCGGCTGCGAAGAGAATGCCGACCAGCGCATAGAGCATCACCCCTTCATCGAGCTGCCCCTGCAATGCGTACCCCACCGTTCGCGCCAACGCGGTGACGCCGCCGAGCGCGCCGTTGGTTGCGGCAACTTCGCGCGTCGACAACGACGTTGCCGCGAGGGCTCCGGTCTGCAACGGGCCATGTCCGGCGCCGAGCAGCCCGCCGACGACGCCGGAGACGAGCCCGACGATCGGATAGCCCCACGGTCTCAGGCCGCCGGGCGCGGGCAGCTCCACGTAGAGCCGCAGCACATAGTAGACGCCGAAGAGAATGAGCAGCAGGCCGATGGCGAGCTGGAGCATGTGGGGGTTGAGCAGATCGAGCAACATCGCTCCGAGATACGTGCCCGGGATGATGCCGAGCGCGAAGAGCGCCACCGCGCGCCATCCGATCCACTCTCGGAGCAGGATGATGCGAGGGATGTTCCAGCCCAGCGGGATCAGCGCCGAGAGCAGCACCGCCTGCTTGCTGCCGGCGAAAATCACGAGCAGCGGCATCAGCAGAAGCCCGCCGCCGAATCCGGCCACCGTATCGATGGCGCCGGCGATGAGCGAAGCGAGTGCGATCTGGAGGAACGATGTCACGTATGGTGCGGAAGGGAAGCGTGGCTGCGATACGCGCGACGTGGAACGACGCTCACGCGCAAGACGAACGTGATGCAGCACGGGATGGCGCGGACGGAACGCGGTTCAGCCGAACAGCTTGTGATAGCGCTCGCCGGCGATGGTGGTAAGGTGCGGTGCGATCGGATGACGGAACACGGGCATCTTCAGACAGATCTCGTACAGCTCCTTTGCACGCTTCATATCCCCCATCTTCTCATGGGTGTACGCGATCTCGGCGTAGATCGTGTTGTTCTCCGGGTATTGCTCCAACACCTTGTTGAAATGCTCGAGTGCCTTGGCGTACGAGCCCTCGGGAATCTTCGCGCGCAGAAGCGTGGCGAGCGCGCGCATCCATCGCGCAACCGATGCAACCTCGCGATGCCACGAGCCCAGCACGAAGTGCCCCATCCACGTGTTGTCGATCTGCACCGCGCGCTCCGCGTGCTGATACACCTCCCACGTGCTCTTGACGATCAGACGGCGCGAACCGGTGAACTGCGCGAGTCGGCCGGTTGCCGCCGCGATCATCGCATGGCCGATCGACGAGTTCGGGTTCAACGAAAGCGCGCGCTCCGCCCAGCTCTTCATCTCCGTGATATGCACGATGTGCTCGGGATGATCGGGGCCGTGGCCGAGGAAAAATGTCTGGTAGTAGTGAACGCGGGCGATGTGCCCGCAGACTTCGGCGGAGGGATATCGTTCGAACAGCTTCGTCCAGAGCGCGAGCGCCGTCGCGCCGTCGCCCGCCATCAACGCCTGATACCCTTCGCGAAGGTATTCGGGGACCGGTTCAGCGAACTCGCGCACGGCTCCTGCGGTAGCGTCCACGGCAAGTGTGGCCGCCGCACGTGCCGTAGAGGGACTATGCTCGTTCGGTTGCATCACAATGATTGACTGGGCTTGCAAGACGTGTGCTGCTGCCATCGAAACGATCGCTCGGTGTCCATCACTTGACATCGATCAATACCAATCCACACCGCACATGACGGGCCACTGGGGAGTGGGCGTTATCACCATAACGGAACGATGGCTGCCCCGGTCACGGCTTGGCGAAGATGTGGCGTTGACATGCCGTGCGGCTGTTTGAGGGATGCCGCACATTGCTGTTCGGTAACACGCAATCATACAAACCCATCCCCCGAGATAGTGTAACATTCTGTCGTGTTGATATCTTTCCGCCGCCCCGTTCACGGATATTGCGACCATGTTCACAATTCTCGATACGATAGCCGACGGCGCGCTCGGAACGGCCCGCTTCGCCTGCGATCTGGGCGCTTGCAAGGGCGCCTGCTGCACGATGGCCGGAGGGCGCGGCGCACCGCTCGACGACGCGGAGGTGGCCCTGGTTCAGGAGGCAGTGCCGGCGGCGCTGCCGTATCTCTCCGAGCGCAATCGTGCGGTGATTGAAACGCGCGGCGCCGTTGAAGGGCGCCCCGGTGACTACGCCACCCGGTGCATCGACCGTCGCGACTGCGTGTTCGTGTACTATGAGGGAGAGGTAGCAAAATGCGCCATCGAACGCGCGCACTTCAACGGCGAGGCCGTGTTCCGCAAGCCGCTGAGCTGCCATCTGTTCCCGATCCGCATCGATCACCTGTTCGACGCCGACTTCCTGCGCTATGAACGGATCCCCGAGTGCGACCCCGCGCTCGCAAAGGGCGAGGCACAGGGCGTACCGCTCTATGTCTTCTTGAAGGAGGCGATCACCCGGGCGTATGGAAAACAGTACTATGAAGCCCTTGCAGCTCGATTGCGGAAGGGGAGGGACGAACGGGCCGAGTGACGCCGCGCCGCGAATTGTTGTCGACATCAAAGGAACCCGGTCCGGACGCGCTGCGCGAGCGTCGAGACGGCAACCGCCGCGATCCGAGTGTCCGGCCGTCATCGAATCGAACGGCCCTCGGACGCTGTTGATTATATTGACGCCGTGTCCGGCACGGCGCTGTTGGTATCGCGCCGCATGCCGGGTTGCCCCCGGGCGCGTTGCTCGCGTCATGCACGATCTCGAGCCGTAGTAATGCTCTCACTTTCGCAACGACAGTCCCTGCTCCAGCGGCTTTCGCCCCAGCAGGTTCAGTATCTCAAGATGCTCCAGCTTCCGGTGCTCGCGCTCGAGCAGCGGATCAAGGAGGAGATCGAGCTGAACCCGTTGCTGGAGGAGGCGAACGATGTTGCGGCCGAGCAGGAGACGACGTTCGATCAGGAGACGGCGCCGCTCGATCGGCGCGAGGACGACGAACCGGACGCAGGCGCGAGCCGCGAGGAGCGCGAAGCGGATCGGGAGATCGACTGGGATGAATACGCTTCCGGCGACTACGACGGGTACAAGGCGCCGTCGTTCACCGGGCAGGAACAGGAAGAGCAGGACGAATACCCACAACGCGCCGAGGAATCACTCAGCGAGCAACTGCTCACGCAGTTGCATATGCAGGACCTGAGCGACGACGAGATCGCGCTGGCCGAGGAGATCATCGGAAACATCGACGATCACGGCTACCTGCTGCGCGGATTGCGCGAGATCGTGGACGACTTGAACAAGTTCGTTGCGGCCACCCGCTCCGGCTCCGCCACGCAACCTCTGGCCGCCGCCGCATTGGGCGACGGGCGCTTCGACGCGTACGAGGATCTCATCACCGACGAGCCGTTCGGTCGCGATCGGCTGCTGGCGTCGGTGCTCGGCCATGAACAGGACGACGATGACGAGGCGTTCGCCGACGATCATGACGAGATCGACGCGCCCCACCACGGCCGACTCGACGGTCACGTGCGCGTTCCGAGCGACCACGGCCGACTCGACGGCGCCGATCTTGGAAACGGCGCGGACCGGCCCGACCGGGGCGTATCGATCCAGGAAGCGGCGGCGCCCGTCGACGCGACGGCGATGAAGGTGGCCGCCGAGCCGACGATCGCGACGATGTCGCTGGAGGAGATGTCGCGCCTTTCGATCGAGGAACTTTCCCGGTTGCTGGAGCGCGGTACGTCCGCGTTCGTGCCGGCCGCCGCGGAAGGACCGGCCCCGACGATCGCCACATCGGCCGATGCCGACGCCGCGGGACCCGACGCCGCTGCGGTTGCGCAGGAGCAGCCGGAGAGCGGGCCGGAGATTCCGGAGGTGTTCACGCTGGCGGAAGCGGAGCGGATCCTGCGAAAGATCCAGCGACTCGATCCTCCTGGAATCGGCTCGCGCGATCTCCGCGAGTGCCTGATGGTGCAGCTCGAAACGCAACTGGACCGCTCCGATGCCCATGCGCTCGCGTATCGGCTGCTGCGCGATGCGTACCAGGAGTTTACGATGCGGCACTTCGAGAAGATTGCACACAAGCTCGGCTGCGACGTGGAGGATCTTCGCGAGCCGATCGAGGTGATTCGTTCGCTCAACCCCAAGCCCGGGGGAGGCTCCTCGACGCTGGTGGACGGCAACTATGTGACGCCGGATTTCGTGATCGAGCGCGACGACGAGGACATCCTGATCATCCCGAACGACCGCGGACTCCCGGCGCTGCGGATCAACCGCGCATACCAGGAGTTGATCCGGCGTGGGGAAGGCAAACGCAAGGATGTGGACCGCGACACACGAAAGTTCATTCGCGAGAAGTTCGAATCGGCGAAGTGGTTCATCGCCTCGATCCATCAGCGGCGCCAGACGATGTCGAAAGTGATGCGCGCCATCGTCGACCTCCAGCAGGAGTTCTTCCTCAACGGCCCCAACTTCATCCGCCCGATGATTTATAAGGACGTGGCGGAGAAAATCGAGATGGACATCTCCACCGTCTGCCGGGTGGTCAACGGCAAATACGCACAGACGGACTACGGGACGTTCGAGCTGCGGTACTTCTTCTCGGAGAAGCTCGAGACCGCGAGCGGCGAGGAGGTGTCGACCAAGGTGGTCAAGGCCAGAATACAGGAAATGATCGAGGCCGAGGACAAACGCCGGCCGTTGTCGGATGACGCGATCGCTCAGGAAATGGAGCGGGCCGGATTCAACGTCGCACGTCGGACGGTGGCGAAGTATCGTGAGCAGATGAACATCCCCGTTGCCCGGATGCGCCGGGCGTTGTAGACCCCGTACCCGTCTACCTTCGGTTGCCCGGCGACCCGGCGAACTGAAGGTAGACGGGTACCGGAACTTTGTGCCGAGACGAATCGCGGCAAACGAGAAATTTCCACCTCGGATACGTCCGGAACGGGGTTGCAAAATCCAATTCCTACGTATCTTGCGGCCACTTCACGATGCGCGATCCCTGCGAATTTCGTCGACATCGTGGAATGGCAGCCTCCCCTGAATCGGCATTCCGCTATCGGCAGGCGTTCGCTGACCCTCCGGCGCATGTCGTCATATCCGCTGGTGCCGTGCCCTCAACGTTATGCGGGCTTGTCCCGGATAACCGCTCTCTCCCAGCATGGGCATTGCTCCCGGTGCGCTTCGTGCGCCTGCTCCCTAGGCATGTCAGGCCTGTTGGATTCCATGGAACGTCGCGTCCGGTGGATGTACCTGTATTGTACTCATCCAATTTCGTTCTATGACACACAATTCCGGAATTAGGCCCAACGCTCCCGCCCGACCGCGCTCGTATGCCGCGGTCTTTATTGATTTCGAGAACATCTACTACTACCTCAAGGATAATTATGCGGATCTCCCGGATCTGAATAACTATCTGTTCGAGATGCTTCGGAATCTACAGCACTACCTTGAGCGACGGCTGGGCCTGCACTGCATAATCACGAAGGCGTACGCCGATTTCGAGCGCTTGAAGTTCGCGCCCCAAGGCTCCCTGTATCTCATGGGGGTTGAGACGCACAATGTGCTCGGCACCGATCGCAAGAACAGCGCGGACATGCGCCTCTGCATCGATGCACTGGACGTGTTGTACACACGCCCTGAAATCGAAGGCTTCGTGTTTCTTGCCGGAGATCGCGACTACATCCCGATGATCCAGCATCTGAAGAAACACGCCCGTTCCGTGTTCGCCGTGGCCTTCCGCGGCAACATCTCGGGCGATCTGCTGCTGAACATCGGACCGCAGAACTTCATCGACGTGATGGCTCTCCTGGGCTCCGACATGATGTCGCGCCTGGAACACTCCGCGCGCAGACAGCGTGAGATGGCCGACGAGGAGCGTGAACGCGACGAGATCCGCACCGCGGAAATGGAAGCGCGTGAGTCGGGCGCGGAGGGCGATTTCGACATGGTCGAACGTCCGAACATCAGCCGCGACCTGGGCCGTGACCTGAGTCGTGATCTGAACCGTGAGGCCGGACGCGATGCCGGCCGCGACGCGGGTCATGAGGACGACTCGTGGAACTCGCCGCGTTATTTCGATGTTACCGGAACGGAGTTCAATCCGTCGATCCCGATTGTCTCGGAGACCGAGCGGGTCTGCATCGACGTTCTTTTGAAGCACTACGGCCGCCATCCGGAGATCTGGATGAGCCCGTACCTGCGCAAGCTCTCCGACGCCCTGCCGCGCCTCGCCGACTACGAACGGAAGGCACTTCTCTCGTCGTTGGAAGCCGCCGGTGCGATCCGTATCGAGAAGCGCCGCGGTGAACCGTACGACTACTCGATCATCATCGTGAACTACAACCATCCGTCGGTTCGCGAACGGATGCCGGGCTGAAAGACCCCTCTATCCCCCGTACGGCCGTGCCGGGCGATTGCGCCCGGGGCGGCCGTTGTATTTTCATCGCCACCGCCACGAAGCCCGCACGCATTTCAGAAGAGCCGAGCGGCAAAACGTGAGTATCTTGTCACGCTGGAGCAACGCCCCCGTGCGGCCTGCGAACCCAACGATCCGTCGTGCAACCGGACCCGGCCGCACGACACATGAACGCACAACAACGAACAATCCACATATGAGCACTACATCATCCTCCACACCGAACGCCGTGGTGACCGAGTTGACCCCGAGCCAGATCGTGGCGGAACTCGACAAGTATATTATCGGACAACATCGTGCGAAGAAGTCGGTGGCGATCGCGCTGCGCAACCGTTGGCGCCGGCAGCAGGTCAGCGACTCGATGCGCGAGGAGATCATGCCGAACAACATCATCATGATCGGCCCGACAGGCGTGGGCAAGACGGAGATCGCACGGCGCCTTGCGAAGCTGGCACGCGCTCCGTTCCTGAAGGTGGAGGCCACGAAGTTCACCGAGGTTGGATACGTGGGGCGCGATGTTGAGTCGATCGTACGCGACCTCACCGAGCTGGGCATCGCGATGGTTCGCGCCGAGCACTCGACGCGCCTGCGCGAGCGCGCCGAGGAACAGGTCGAGGAGCGACTGCTGGATCTGCTCATGCCCCCCGACGCATCCTTCGCGTGGCCGTTCGCCCAGCCGGGCATGCAGCCGGTACAGCCCCCGGCGCCGGACCCCGCCGCTCGGGAGGCCGAGCGCGCCGCATTGCGCGCGTCGCTGCGGGCCGGCATGCTCGAGGATCGCCCGGTGGAGTTGGATATGACCGACGACACGCAGGCGGCACAGATGGGATCGATGTTCTCGACGCTCGCCGGAGACGAGATGGGACGCAACCTGCAGGACCTCATGGGCTCGATGATGCCGAAGCGCCTGGTACGCCGCTCGCTGACGTTGTCGGAGGCGCGCCGCGTGATCGCAGGCGAGGAGACGTCGCGCCTGCTCGACAACGAGTCCGTGATCGCCGAGGCGATCGACCGCGTGGAGAACCACGGCATCGTCTTCCTCGACGAGATCGACAAGATCGCCGGCGCCGGCGGCGGCTCCGGGCCCGATGTCTCGCGTGAGGGCGTGCAACGCGATCTGCTCCCGATTGTCGAGGGCTCCACGGTCAGCACCAAGTACGGTCCGGTCAAGAGCGACCATATCCTGTTCATCGCCTCCGGCGCCTTCCACATCTCGAAGCCGAGCGATCTGTTGCCGGAGCTTCAGGGGCGATTCCCGATCCGGGTGGAGCTCGACTCTCTCACCGCCGATGACTTCGTGGATATTCTCACGATCCCGGAGAACGCGCTGGTGAAGCAGTACAGCGCCATCCTCGCGGCCGAAGGGATCGAGCTCGTGTTCTTGCCGGACGGGATCGAGGCGATCGCCGACGCCGCGGCCGAGGTGAACGAAAGCGTGGAGAACATCGGCGCACGACGGCTGCACACCGTGCTGACGACGCTGCTGGAGGACATCCTGTTCGAGGCGCCGGAGACTATCCGCGATCGGAGGATCGAGGTGACCTCGACGATGGTGCGCACGAAGCTGGACCCGACGATTCAGAACCGCGAACGCAGCCGATATGTACTGTAGGGAGATCGATTCAACACGTTCGCGCGCACAGCGATCACCCCGGGCGCGCATCGTCGGCGCGCTCCTGTGCGGAGCGGTCGCCCTCCTGCCCGCCGCCGTGCTTGCGCCGTTCGCGGGGAGCGGCTGCGCGGCCGCGCGAGGTACACATGCCGAGGCGTTCGGCAACCTCGGCCCCGCGGTGAACTCCGCCGCCGACGACTACGCGCCCGTGCTCGCCGACAGCGCAACGCTCGTGTTCACCAGCACGCGCGCGCCGCGCGGAGAGTCCAGCCTGAAGGGAACGGCGCGCGGCGCGGCGGTCACCCGCCTCTTCTTCTCGATGCGACTCGGCACCAACTGGGACGAAGTGCAGCCATACGCGCTCTTCCTCGATGATCCGGGCGCCCACTGCGCCACGATCAGCTTCCCGGCGCGGCGCGGCGCGTTCGGCACCATCGCCTTCCTCAGCGCGTGCGACCGTCCGGACACAATCGGGTCGTGCGATATCTACGGTGTCGTGCAGCGCGACCGGACCGTGATGGTGAACCTCGGCAACGAGGTGAACGGCCCGGGTTGGGATGGGCAACCGTGCGTGGTACCGGACGGCACGCGGATGTATTTCGCCTCGGAACGGCCCGGCGGATTCGGCGGCACGGACATCTGGATTTGTGATGTGCTGCCGAGCGGCGCATGGGGTACACCGCGCAATGCCGGCGCGGCGGTGAACACCGCCGGCGACGAGCTCTCGCCGTTCTTCGATGCCGAATCCGGACGGTTGTACTTCGCCGCGAGCACCGCGACGGCCGGACTCGATCTGTTCGTGGTCGCGCAGGATGCACCGGCACGGCGCAGGCTCTCGGCCCCCTACAATTCGGATGCCGACGACTTCACTCCCTTCGTGCTCGACGGCACCATCTACCTTGCCTCCAACAGGCCGGGTGGGCTCGGCGGCAACGATCTCTACGCGTTCCCGCTCGCCGAGGAGAGATAGCACCGCACTCGATTGTTATCGGGGAGGTGCCCCACAATGTTGTCGCGGCGCCGACTCCGTGCCCCGGGCCTGCCCGGTGTGCACGCGTGCCGAAGTTGAATCCGGGACGGGGTAACGTGCCGACCGAACATCGCATGCAACAGAACGGCCCCGGACGTTTCCGTCCGGGGCCGTTCCGTTATCATCATGTTCCGTACGCAGTTGGAGCCTCACGCCCACGCATCGGCGCGCAATGTTCAGTGCAGCGTCATCACCTTGGCCTGGTGGAACTCGCCCAACGCGTTTGTCACGCTGAGCTGGTACAGGTAGTTACCCCGCGCCGCCGGCAGGCCCGCCACATTCCCGTCCCAAGCAACGCTCTGCTCACCGGCGGCACGGCGCTCGTCGAGCAGTCGCACCACCTCCACGCCGTTCATGTCGACTATCGCCAGCCGCACATGCGAGGTCTGCGTGAGCGAGAATCCAACCGAGGTGCCGCGCGCGAACGGGTTCGGGTGGTTCTGTCGCAGCACGAACTGTCCGCCGGTCTCCGGCTCCAGATCGATCAATCCCGCCTTCGGCGCGCTGAGGCCGACCGTGAACGTCGCATCATATCCGCCGGACCCCGCGTTGGCCACGATGTTGAGGAGCTCGTACTGCAGATCGCCCGACGGCGAGGCGAACACACCGTCGGAGGCATTGTCGGCAACCGAAGTGTTGCGCCCGCGATTGGCATACGTGGCCGTGGCATAGACGGCCTCGTTCACGCTGTCGGGGAACGCCATCTGCGACGTCGCGCTGAGCACGGAGTTGAGGAACACCTGGAAGTGAATGTGCGTGATACGCCCGGGGTACCAACCGGGATAGATGGTCTTGAAGGTGACCGCACCGTTCGCATCGGTGATCTGGATGCCGCGCATGAACGTCTGCCCGACCGTGCTTCCCCCGGGCTGAGAGTAACCGGAGTAGACGCCGTCCTTGTCGCAGTGCCAGATGTCGACACGGGCGTTCGGCACCGGAGCACAGCCGTCGTTGATGTTCACCACCGTCATCGTAAGGTTGAGCGGTGTGCCCGGGCGCCCCTCGGTGACATCCTGACGGAACTTGGTCGAGTCGCCGCTCAGATCCAGTGGATACGGCCCCGCCGTCTCCTGTGGAATCAGCACGCAGTCAACGCCCTGAAGGCGCGCAAGGCCCCCTCCCTTGTCCGCAGCCGCCAGCCGCCCGACCGGCAACATCGCGCCGACGCCGGCAGCGCCGACGGTGCGCAATAGATCTCTTCTGTTCATTCCACTTCTCCGATTGAATGGGTGCGGCGCAAGGCCACGCCGTGACTGCTTTTCGGGGGGAGCCGAGCCCGCGCGAGCGACGGACTTGTCCAGATGACAACTCAGACTCCGCGCACATCACCGGCAGGCACGCGTCGACAGCCCGCATGGCGCATGGAGGGAGGCCCGACGACGTCAACGTACGATGTTCGCCTTCGTCGTCGCGACGAAACCGGTCGCGGTCACGAGGCGCACGAGGTAGGTTCCGGAAGGAAGCCCGGCCGCGTCGACGGCGAAGCGATGCGTCCCGGTGACGCATGGGAGGTCCGAAGCGATCGCACGCACGGGCGCGCCGCGCAGATCGATCATCACCAGGCTCACGCGATCGTCGCACGGAAGATCAACGGCAAACCTCACGGCCTCACCCGCTGTGCTCTCCCCCGCAAGCGCGCGCAGGGCCGGCACCGTCTGCCCGCCGGGCATGCCGGGCGCGGCGCCCACCCTCGGATCGAAGACGAGCCCGCCCGGGTATCCGTAGGAGATGGAAGCACCGAATCCGTAGACGTACAGCCCGAACGGCACATCGGAGACGATCGTATGCCACCCGGCGTTCACCTCCACCTGCGCATACGACGCGTTGGTTCCCGCGATCGGCCGGAAGTCTCCCCGCAGCTCCTTGCCGTCGAGCATCACCGGCGCCGACGACTCACCGCCGATGATGACGTTCACGAAATGGCGCCCGACGATATCGGGATCCTGCATGCTGTGGAACGTATAGGCATTGGTGTACTGCGCCGGCGACAGGGCCAGCATCATGAACGGATCGCCGAGCGCGTTCCCGACGACCGACGCACTCGACGATCGCTCGAACTGCGCGGCGAGGATCGGGCCCTGTGCTTCGACCACCGACGCCGACAGCAACGGCAGCTCGAGAACCTGCGACGGCCCGACGGTGTAATCGTGTTCCCCTCCCTCGCCGGTAATGCTCACCAGGGTGTTCGGTCTCGTTGCGATGATCCGCACCACCGACGTGTCCCTCGAATCCGACACCACCGCATGCGGCGTCAGAACGGCCATGTTGGACCAACGATCCACCGGCGGGAGTTGCTCTACCAGATGGTCGCGGAAGTTCCCCAATTCCGTCGGCACGGCGGTGCGCTTGGCGCCGGCGAACACCGCAACCGGCTTGTTCGACTCGATGCGTGTGCCGGTCACATCCTGCTCGGTCTTCAGAAGATCGGCCTGCGCGAAGTAGACCGCGCCGCGGCTCAACGTCACCGTGAAACGCTCCGGCGCCCGCTTGTTGATCGTCAGGCCCGGAGCGGGATAGATGTCCATCACCGTGCTGTCGGCCGTCGCCACCACGGCGAATTGCGAGGGCATGTCGTAGTCGCCGGTGGTCGTCGCGCCCGCGAAGCCGTTCGGCCAGGCGAGCACCAGATAGCGCCCGGCGAGGGCATGCACAGGAAGCGCGAGGAACGCGTCGGCGGATTTCAATCGGACGTTCGCGCCGATCAACGTGATCTGCCGATCGGTCGTCACATGAATCGACTTTCTGGAGACCTCATCGCCGAGCGCCGCGTCGCGCAGCTCGACCACGTTGCCGAACAACGTGCCGAGGTTCACCTCCGCGGTGCCGCTCTCCAGCCGAACCGTCCGGCTCTCCCCGGTCTGCGTGAAGGTGAACGTCACGGTCTGGCCGACCGTTCCGGCAACATAGACCGACAGCCGTGAGACTTCATCGGCCCCGTTCGAGCCGACGTTGGGCATGAATGCGAGCCAGAAGTCGGTGCCGCGATTGCCGATCTGTTGCGCCGTTGATGCCGGCGAAACCGCAATCATAACGGCCGCGCAGAGCAAGGCGCTGAAACCGACGGCGCGATGTGCAGGCATGATCGTTCTCACGTTGTGTCCTCGCTGGAGATTGTGATGATGCGCCGGAACGGAAGGAGT
>CAZJYH010000045.1:0-15448 GCA_964549365.1 uncultured Alphaproteobacteria bacterium | reverse complement strand
GTGCTCGGCGTCGACGCGCCGCGCACCGGCGCCGTCGCAGCCCGCATGCTCTCGTCCAACACGCCGAACCCGGTCACCGGCACGACGATGCTCCGCGTAACCTCAACCTCGCGGGCCGCGACGCGCGTCAGCGTGATGGACGCTCGCGGCATGGAGGTGGCGGTGTTGCACGACGGCATGCTCGACGCCGGGGACCACACCGTGGTCTTCAACGCGGACGGCCTGCCGAACGGCATCTACTTCGCGCGCGTCACCAGCGGCGCGCACGTCGAGACGCAGCCGATGGTGCTTGCGCGCTAGTCGCCGGAACGATCGGTCGGAATCATATGACGGGAAGAATGAGCAGCGGTGCTCGTTCTTCCCGTTTTGTTTTGGGTGGCGAGATGCGAGTGGCGAGTCAGGTTGAGCGGTCTCTGCGTTGCAATCCGGATGGACGCTGGACGTTGGACGCGGGACGCTCGTGAAGAGAGGGGCGAGATGCGAGTGGCGAGTCAGGTTGAGCGGTCTCTGCGTTGCAATCCGGATGGACGCTGGACGTTGGACGCGGGACGCTCGTGAAGAGAGGCCGGCCGTACGGTGCGATCCATGTGAAGAGATCTCACGCAAAGCCGCCAAGGCAGAGGCCAAGTGCCGAGGTGCGCACGGCCCTGTATACCTGCTAAGGAACATCCAAAAGACCTGGGTCTCTGCGAGCCCCCACGCTTCGCTCCCCGATTCCATCGGGATCTTCGACAGGGCAGGCTCCGCGAAGCAGCCTCACAGGCTTGCACTGCGAACCCGGCGAGATCGCCACGTCGTCGCTTCGCTCCTCCTCGCGAAGACCCCGGTTGTTCCTTGCCCAGGAACAGCGCACACCTGCGCCATTTGTCTCGCAAGGATACGCACGGCAATTGATGGGGCTCTCGAGCGAATCGCGGGCGTTCTTTTTGTCACTCGCTACTCGCCCCTCGCCACCCGTCCCCGCACTCTCCCAGCGTCGAGCGTCCAGACACCAGCGTCCATGCGCAACCACGCATAACGCTTCACGCTCAACGCTCCTCACCATCCCGGCGAGATCTGGAAGCCCCATTGCCAACGATCCTTCCCGGCCGCCTTCCCGGCATCGGGGCGCTGGAACGGATAGGCGTAGAAGAACTCGGCGACGAGGTAGCCGAAGAGGTTCACGCGGGCGCAGATGCCGGAGCTGAACACCGGCACGCGGGCGGTGGTCCGTTCGGCAAAACGGATATCCGCGCCCGCACCGCTGGACCATGCGACGCCGCCGTCGGTGAAGAGCGCGAGATCGATCGGGAAGAACGGGAAGTCGATCAGGCCATAGCCGCGGGTGCCGAACAGCGGCACGCGCACCTCGGCGCTCGCGAGCGCGATGCGGCTGCCGAGCAGTCGCTGGAACTCCGGGCAGTCGCCGCCGGTGCATTCGGAGTTGTCGAACGTGCTGGACTCGTAGCCGCGCACATTGTTCGGATACCCGAGGAAGAGCGGCGTCAACAGATCGCTCTCGGCGTCGCCGCCGTAGCGCCCGTAGTGATATCCGCGCAGCGCGAAGGTCACGGGGTTGGCGAAGAAGTACCGGCGATAATCGAGCAGCAACGTCCCAAACTTCAACGATCCGGCCGTCCCCCCCACCTCGAATCGATATCGCTCTCCACGCACCGGCGAGGTATAACCGTAGTACGTGTTGTCGCCCACGAGGGCAGTGGAGGCCTGCAGCAGGTTCAGTCCCGACGGGGTCGGCAGGCTGGAATCCACCTGGTTGATCACCTGGTTGTTGTAGATGATGCTGCTGGTCAGGTCGAGGCTGTAGGAGATGCGCGTGTATCCGGTGCTTATCTCGAAGCGCTGGGTGGTGGAGAACGGGTACGCACCGAGCAGCTTCACGCGATCCTCGTACACCCGCTGCGTGTACTCCTCGTAGGCCAGCGCATCGACGGGGCCGCGCCCGGGGATCTCCACCGTCGTCGGCCGCGTGCCGACGGCGTAGGAGGAATACGGGATGTGCCCCACCCCCACGCCCCAGTTCCAGCGGCTGCGCGTGTAGAGATACTGCGCCTCGCCGCCGATATCGGCCAACGAGCCGTTCGCCTGGATCGTGGTGGCAAGCTGGTTGTAGCCGAGCATGTCGCTGAAGTACAGAGAGATGCCTCCGACGAACGCCGTGCCGTACGAGCTGAACGAGGCGCCGAACGTCGGGGCGCCGACGTACACCAGGCGCAGCGTTGCATGGTAGCTGGTGTCGACGAAGCCGCTGGTATCGGGAAGGCCCTTCAACGCATCGGCCAGGTATCCGACGACGATCGGCGTGCCGGCCCCCGACGGAGGCGGCAGAATCCCCCCCGCCGTCGTGATCGCCTCGTTCGCCGGTGTCGTCGAGAGCGGAGGATCCGACCAATAGATCACGTAGTTCCCCTTCTCGAAGACCGAGTACATCAGCCGTCCGCTCGTGCGCGCCACCGAGAGCGCGGGCGATCCGGCCGTGATGCCGCTGACGCCCGTCGCAAGGTTCGTCACACGCACCGCCTCCCCGCCGGCGAGCGCGTAGCGGTAGATGTCGCTGTAGCCGTCGCGGTCGCCGATGAAAAACAGATCCCGTCCGTCGGGGGAGTACTGCGGATTGATGTTCTTCCCGGAAGCGAAACGGGGGAGCACCGTGGTAACGCCGGTGCTCAGATCGTAGAGCGCGAGGCGCATCGGCGAATACGACAGCCGATCGAAATCCGTCTCGGGCCCGCGATCGGTTGAGTACGCGATGGTGGTGCCGTCCGGCGACCATACCGGCTGCATGTCAGCGTGGCGATCGTTCGTCAGGCGCTTCACCTTCCCCGACGGAAGATCGAGCGTGTACAGGTCGCTGATGCCGCCGATGCTGCCGGAGAAGGCCAGCTCCGTGCCGGTCGGCGACCACGAGGGGCTGGTCACCTCGCCGATCTCCTTGAACCGTATGCGCCGCTCCACGTCGCGCGACGCCACATCGATGATCGCCAGCTCGTCGTTGCCGTTCGAGTAGACCACCGTCACGAACTTCTTGCCGTCGGGTGACCACGAGCCGGCGGAGTTGATGAACCGCAGCGCGTCCATGTGGGGTGAGGCGTCGGCGCTCAACAGGCGCTTCAGCACCGTTCCGGTCTGGGCGTCGGCCAGATACAGATCGATGGTGAACAGATCGAGCGAGGAGAGATAGGCCACGTAGCGGCCGTCCGGGCTCACCGCCGGCGAGGCGCTCATGTCCTCGGCGTCGGAGTCGGACGCAAGCAGACGACGCCCGGCATCCCCCGGCCTGGTGCGTGCGAGCACATCGGTTCCGTACGCGGCCTTCAGCGACGCGATCCATTGATCCGACAGCTCCTCCTCGGAGATGCCGAGCGCGCGGCGCACCGCCGGCTCCCAGCCCATCACCACGCCGTAGCCGTACAGCTTCGTGACCATGTCGTCGCCCCACTTCCCGCCGATGAACGCCCAGATGGCCTGGCCGTAGCGATACGGGAAGTACTTCCGGCTGCGCGAGATGTCATCGATCGACGGGATCTTGTCCTGCAGCACGATGTCGCGCATCCACATGGACGTATGCGGATCGTTCCGCCCGATCGAGAGATACTCCGCCATCCCCTCGATGAACCAAAGCGGCAGCTGGTTCATCTTCTGAAGGCCCTCGCGCCCCATCGACCGCTGCACGATGTCGTACTGGAACGCATGCACAAGCTCGTGGCCGATCACATGATCGTTCGCCGCGTACGATCCGGTCAGCGGCAGCACCACGCGATCCTGCAACGGCTCGGTGAACCCGCCGGTCCCCTCGCCGATCGCCTCGTCCACAACGTTCGTCTGCTGGAAGTCCCCCTGATTCGCGTACAGGATGATCGGCTTGCGCGTCGCGAACTCATGCGAGAAGATGGACGAGAGCCGCTCGTACCACCGCTCGGCCATGCGGGCCGCGTCGCGGGCGGCCTCCGCCTCCTCCGGGTAGTAGTGCAGGTCGAAGTGCTCGGTGCTCAGCACCTTGAAGTCGAAGTCCTCGTAGTGCACCTTGTTGCGCCCGAAGTACTGGGCATCGGCGCCGACGGCGGCAACGAGGGCGAACGCGACGACGAGAATCGTGAATCGGAGACGACGGTGAAAGATCGGAGCCATCGGAGAAGCAGCGTGCATCAGCATGGAATCGGAGAGATAGTTGGACAGTCGGGCGCATCCGCGTAGGCCGGAGGGGGCCTGCAGGCGATCGCGTGGGGAGATCATCATGCCCACCGGATAATATAACGCCGAACGTTCAGCAACACGGATTATCGAGCGGCACATCCACGAAGCGGGATGGCATCGCCGCTACGGCCTCGGTGCGGACCGACCATTCGGTTCGTACATTTGCCGCGCAACAAAGATATCCCAACTAATGGAGATCGCACCGTGAGTCGAGTCTGGTTGATCACCGGTTGCTCCAGCGGCTTCGGCCGCTTGCTTGCCGAGCGGCTGTTGAATGAAGGCGAAAACGTGGTGGCCACCGCCCGCGCGCTGCAGTCGCTGCACGACCTCGGCCGCGACCGGCCGGAGCGGATGCTGCAGCTCACGCTCGATGTCCGCGACGCCGGGCAGATCCGGGCGGCCGTTGCCGCGGCCCTCGAACGGGTCGGCAGGCTCGACGTGCTGGTCACCAACGCCGGCTACGGGTACTTCGGCACGCAGGAGGAAGGGGAGCTTGCCGAGGTGCGCGAGATGTACGAGACGAACGTGTTCGGGCTGATCGCGATGACGCAGGCGGTGCTGCCGCACATGCGCGAGCGCGGGGCCGGCACCGTCGTCAATCTCTCCAGCGTCGCGGGCCGGATGGCGACCCCGCGCGGCGGCTTCTACCAGTCCTCCAAGTGGGCCGTGGAGGCACTCAGCGAAGCGCTCTCGCTGGAGACCGCCTCGTTCGGCGTGCGCGTGGTGGTGATAGAGCCGGGGGCGTATCTGACGGACTTCAACGTGCGCTCGGCTCGCCAGAGCCCGGCCGAGACGGACCCGGCATCGCCGTACGCAACGATCCGCGCCCGGTGGATCGCCAACGCCTCGGCCGCGATCTTTGTGCGCCGGCAGGATCCGGCGGAGGTGGTGCAGGGGATCATCGATGCGGTGAACAGCCCGCTGCGGTTCGTTCGCCTGCCGCTCGGCGAGGACGCCGTGCGCATCGTCGCGAAGCGCGAGGAGCTGACCAGCACGGAGTTCGTGGAGTGGATGCGCGGCGTGTATCACCATGAGGGGAAAGGATGAAGTATGAATTATGAAGGATGAATCAGGGTGCCAAGTGCCAAGGCCAAGCGCCAAGTGTCAAGTGCCAAGTGTCAAGTGCCAAGTGCCACTCGCTGCACGCCACTCGCCACTCGCTGCACGCCACTCGCTGCACGCCACTCGCTGCACGCTGAACGCTGAACGCTTCACGCTCCGCCGATCGTGAAGAAGAATCGTGGCGACTCGCGCTGCGAGAATCGTGCGGTCAGATCCAGACGCAGAAAGAGCAGCACGCGGTTCAGCGAGATGCCGGCCTCGTAGTAGAAACGGTCGCGCGTGGCATCGGTGGAGGGGAGCACCGAGGAGAGGCCGTTCCCGATCGCATGGCGCGCATCGCGTGAGAAGCCGGTCCAGCCGACGTTTGCCATCGCGATGAACTCGATGCCGAACGATGCGATGTTCGGAATGCGGAGCACGCCGGGGATCACCTCACCGAAGTTGTGCTCCAGCGACACCGCCGCGAATCGATCGCCGTAGAACTCCTTCACCGTCATCCCCTTGAACACCCCCTCGCTCGCCGTGCTGGAGAACGACGACTCCAGGCTGAAGAACCGTTGCGGCGGAACCGCGCCGCGCGAAAATCCGGCGCTCGCGCGCACGTCCAGCCGCCACAGCGGCAGCGTCTTCATCCGCATGTTGAGCGCGGCCGTGTACTGCTGGAACCGGAAGTCGCCGCCGAGCAGATCGGGATCGGCGATCTCCGCGCCGAGATGGAAGCCGAAGCGCGAGATCCTCCGCATCGGATGATAGTTCCAGTTGAACTCGATCCCCGCGCTGCGCATCGCTCCTTCGATGATCGGTGGGTTCTCACGGAACGCGCGCGAGCCGCCGAAGATCGCGAAGGTGGCGCGGGCCGGAGCGCTCCGCTCCGTCTCGGCGCGGACGAACAGCCGGATCGTGGTGGGGCGCGCGAACATGTCGCGACGGATGAACTGATACTGCCCGAATCCCAGCTCCGCCGAGATCTCCGCGCCGTCGGCGTAGAAGTAGTCGCCGTAATCCGACTTCGTGAGCAGTGAAAGGATCGTGATCGCCGCGGAGCCGACGACGTACGGATTGTCGCGCCGGGCAAGGCGGCGGTATCCGTTCAACGCCAGCGCCAGCCGTCGCGAGGAGTCCGGTCTGACGGTGACGCCCAGCTCGCCGTACCCGCGTCGATCGGAGAACCCATATCCCCCCGAGGCACTCCCCTCCAGCCACGGCAGCAGATCGTCGCGCAGCCCGAGGCCGAGATACGCGCCGTGCACCCTGTTGTAGCGGACGATGTCGTCGAGTCCGGTGAACGGTCGCCGGTTCAGCCGCGAGATCTCGCGTGTGAGATCCGTGAAGAACTGCCCGATGAGCGACGTGCCGCTCACCGAGTCGGGGTTCTCCTGCGCGCGCCTGATCGCGTCGTACGCCTCCACCTCGATCGGCCGAAGCGGGAGCACCATCCGCTCGTTCCAGTAGGCGGAGTCCAGCGTCTCGACCGAGGCGGCGGCCTCCACGCGGCGGCCCTCGAAGAGCGCGTCGGCCAGCGGAACGTTGCAGGCGTAGTCGTACGCGACGGTCTCGATCGTCACATCGAGGCGCGGCGCGATCAACCAGAACAGCTCCGCGCGGAGCGTCGAGGCGATGCGCATGCCGGTCGGGACCACGAAGCGTCCGTCGATCTCCTCGAAGCGCTGATCGTACGACAGCGCCGCGTCGAACGGGAGGCGCACCGCCCGGTTCGGACGCAGCTCCACCGAGAGCGGAACCAGCCGATCGGCATCGATCGTGACCCATCCCTCGAACAGCCGCCGTCCCTCGCCGCGCGGCGTCACGCGCACCCGCGCCGCATGCACCGAGTCGCGCCCGGCGCTCGTCTCTTCCAACACGAAGTCATAGTAATCCAGCGCGTCCGGATGAAACGGCGTGGCGATCTCTTCGCCGAGGATTGTCACCACGTCGTCGTAGGCGTTCAGGTTCGTGCCGAACGCCACGAAGTTCGCCTGCGGCGGCACGTTGGCGCTCTGGCGGCGCTGGATGATCTCGTTGAAGTAATCCCCCGGCCGGCGGAAATACCCGCGCGAATACGATTCGAAGATGGAGACCACGGTGGTGTCGCGCGGCGCATCGGTGCGCCCGGCGGTGAGCGTGTCGGTGGCCGCCACGAACTTCGTGTAGAGCGTGTACGAGTAGGAGGTGAGCGAATCCCGCTGCCGCGCCTTTCGTGCCAACACGCGGCGCATCAGCTTCACGCCGGGATCCTCGGCCGAGACCACCACCTCCGGCCTTCGCACGGTCGCGCGCCGCATCCGCACATCCAGCACGATCGTGTCGCCGATCGCCTCGGCCGTTCGCCGCTCGGTTTCGTATCCCACGCAGGAGAACGTGATCTCGAACGAGCCGGGCGGCAGGCGAAGCAGGTATCGCCCGGCAGCGTTCGTCATCGCGCCGTACGTGGTCCCGACGGCGCGCACCGTCACGAACCGGAGCGGCGTCCAGGACACCGTGTCGACGATCGCAGTGTCGACGGTCATCGAGTCGACGGCACGCGTGTCGACGGTCCGCGCGAGCCCCGCCTCCGGCGGCGCCTCCACGGTCGTCACGGAACCGACCAGCACCACGCGCCGCGTCCCCTGCGCGAGCGATGTCGCGGCGCAAGCCAGAACGAGAACCAATGGAAGCAGGGATCGTGCAGTTGTTCGGAGCATGTGGATGCGGGCTCAGCGAAACGGCCGCGGACCACCGCCACGGCCGGGAATGCCGTGTTGACGTGCGAGCCGTGCCCATTAGTACAGCGCCTCGTCATCGGCGTCGCGGAGTATACAACGTCCGGGCCGGGCGCGGACCATGCGCCGGCGATGACGCACGATCCGCGGCGGCCGGGCATCGCGGCTAATGCGCTCCCGCCACGATGGAGGAGATTCGACTGGTGATCATCCACGCACCGTCGACGCGCAGCAGGCTCAGATAGTCGGTGATCGTCACCGCCGGCGTGCTCCCGGTGAGCACCACCTTGGCCGAGCCGGCGTTGCCGCTCGTGTCGGCGGACTCGACCCGCATGGTCTTCGGATTCTTCGAGCCCGTGGTGTTCACGAAGCCGATATAGGCATCGCGGTCAAGCATCGTGAACGCGCCGTCGGCAGGACTGAGGAAGTAGAGCTTCCCCTGCGGATGGAATGCCCGCTTCTCCCCCTGGAGGTAATGTGTGAGGACGTCGCGCAACGCCTCCGCCGGTTCCGTGGCGGGCGTCATGAAGGCGATGGCCGCAGCCGCGGCCGTTGTGAGAATCGTATGCATCGTCTGGTTCCTTGATTGTTGTTCGTTGATTCGGATCGTCGTCACCGCTCCGATTATTGCCTAGGCAACTATTATGGCAAATTTCTGCCGTGGAGGCTCATGCACCTCCCCAGGCGTCACCCGCCCAGGATGTTCGCGTCGATGATGGAGAGGATCCGCCGCAGCTCCTCGTAGTCGTGATCGCTCAGGCCGCGATAAACCTGCTCGCGTCCCTTCAACGCGATCGGCCACAACTCCTCCCGCAGCGCACGCCCCTTCTCCGTGAGAAACACACGGCTCACGCGACGGTCGTCCGCGTCCTGCTCGCGGCGCACCAGCTTTGCACGCTCCAGCGCGTCGAGCATGCGGGTCACGTTCGGCCGATCGTTGAACGCGCGGTCGCTCAACTCCGCCTGCGTTGGCCCCTCGTGCTCCCAGAGACGGTTCAGCAGGAACCACTGCTCCGGCGTGATGTCGTGCCCGTGCTCGCTCAGCAGCTTCAGGAAGTTCATCCGCAGCAGCCGCGCCGAGCGGAGAATCAGATACCCGAACGCGACGTCGATCGACGGTGCCTTGATCCCTTTCGTCCCACGTTTCGATGCTGCCATGTCTGCCCCATTTAGTTGCCTAGGCAACAAATATACGCTGGTGGGGTTTCGATTGCAAGAGGTGCAGATCATTGGAAGCGCGTGTAGCCGGTGGGCTCGCTTCGCTCGACCACCGGCTACACGCGGTGAACCTTTCGGGTTCGGGAAATCGCACTCGAGCTTTCTACCGACTTCTGCATTCGGCCTTCAGACTTCTCACTTTCCTTTCACCACCTTCGCGCGCAACGACTTCCCATCCGCGTCGGACGCGCAGACGAGATAGACGCCGGGGGCCAGGCCGGTGAGCGAAACGTCGGCGGCACGGACGCCGGGAACGAGCCCGACGGTGCGCACGCGATCGCCAAGCGCATCGTACAGCTCCAGCGTGCCGCCATGCCAAGCTGCCGGAAGCGACACGGTCACGCGATCCCCGGCGGGGTTCGGCACAACGCTCAGCTCTTCAACGGCCGGGGCAGCCACGCCGCTCTGCACCAGCCCGTCGACCGTGATAACCAGATGTCTGTCGATCGGCGGGTTGACCACGGTCGTGTTCGGGACCGACGCCGACGGCCAGCGCACCACGACCGAATCGATGCGCGTGGCCGCGCCGATGCCGAACGTCTTCACCAGCGGCGCCTGCGCGCCGAAGTGCCCCTGCCCGGCCTGCACCTCGCGGATCTGCGCGGTGCCGCCGCTGTAGAGCGTGATGCGTCCGCCTATCGCGTTGCGATTCACCCCCGCCGGCGGCACCAGCTTCACGCTCGCCCAGTGGTTGCGATCGCCCACCTTGTTCTCGACCAGCACGATATCGCTCACGACGGTCCCGTTCTTCCGCCAGATCTCCACCAGCAGATCCTCGTCACCGTCGCGGTCGTAGTCGAACGGCCGGATGTTGTGCGTCTCCTTCAACCAGAGCAGCCCGCACTCACCCGTCACGTCGCTGAACGAGCCGTCCTCCTTCTGCCGCCAGATGTAGGTGCGGTCCGTGTTCGGAACGTACACGCACTGCGCCACGCTGAAGTCCTGGCGGCCGTCGTTGTCCATGTCGAACCACCATCCGTCCTGATCGCCCAGATGCACCGAGCGCGGGGCGTCGCGGGGCAGACGCGGGAGATCCCACTCCAGGCGGTAGGCTTCGCCGGCCCCCTTGTTCACGGTCAGCGTCGTGCGCCCCTCATTGGCGTCCAGCCCGCCGTGCACCAGCACCTGCGCGAGATCCATGTCGCCGTCGTTGTCGAAGTCCGCCGGCTGCGCCGCCCACTGGCAGAGCGCGCGCGGGCCGAGGCCGTCCACGTCGCCGGTCATGTGCTGCGAGCTGTAGTTCGCGGGCTCGGCCACGTCGGTGAACGTGCCGTCGCCGTTGTTCTTCCAGAGGGCGCCGCCGGAACGGCAGTAGGCGGAGGTGAAGATGTCGGGAAGGCCGTCGTTGTTCCAGTCTGTGGAGCTGGCACCGTATTCGATCCAGTCGTCGCTCCCCATGCCGGCCCGGTCGGTGACGTCGGTGAAGGTGCCGTCGCCGTTGCCGCGCATCAGATGGTCGATCGCGAACTCGTTGTTCGTCTTGTCGGCGAACCAGGTGCTGACATACAGATCGAGCTTGCCGTCGCGATCGTAGTCCAGGAACGTGAAGCCCGAGGTGTTGATCAGCCCAAGCTCATGCAGGCCGTTGTTCGGCACCAGCGTGAACTTGCCGGTGCCGTCGCCGAGCATCACCTCGCAGCGGTCGTCGGGGAACGCGAAGTTCTCGAGGAGATCGAAGTACGTGCCGGTCACCAGATCCACGTTGCCGTCGTTGTTCAGATCGGCCATCGTGGCGATGTCGATCACACGGCTCGTGTCGCCGGTCGGGCTCGCGAAGATGCCGGAGGCGGCCGTGGCGTCCACGAAGACGCGGTCGCGCGGGTTGCTCGACGCCGGGTTCTGCCGGTTGAGGTAGATCTTCGTCGCCTTGGCGCGTGTGGAGAGCCCGTTCTCCAGCAGCAGATCCGGATAGTCGTCGTTGTCGATGTCGATGATGTTGATGCGGAACCCCTTCACGCCGCTCAGGCCGGCCTTCGCCGTGGCATCGGCGAACCAGGTGGAATCCTGCGCAACGGCGCAGGTGCACGCGAACATCAGGGCGAGGGCGATCGTTCGACAGAGACGAACCATGGCAAGTGTTGAATTACGTGGCATGAAGATGCGCGGCCCGGCACGGCCAGGAAGCACCATGTTACGCAGCCGGAACGAACCATGAAACCGCTGAACGCCCCGGCCGCATTTCGCGTTCGAGGCGTTCGATGACGATCGGCGAGCACGCTCGTACGCACGCGCGAAACCGGGCGACACGGAGCTACGGCTTGTACTCCCACTGGAAGGCGACCGCGCCGCTGTCGACCGACTGAATCCCCCCCACCAGCTTCACGCGCTTGCTCTCCACGGCTTCCTTCAATACGGGGCTCCGCTTGAGAAGCTGATCCATCACGTAGACCACGTTCACGGCCGTCACCGCGTTCACGTAGACGGGGTTCCTGGATGAACGCGGCTTGATCGTCGAGTCGACCGCCGAGATCGCCGGCTGGATCTTCACGAGCAGGCTGGTGAGGTTCGTCAGCTTGTAGTACGCATCGATCGCCCCCTTGACGGCGCCGCACTCGGTGTGCCCCACCACGGCGATCACCTTCACGTTCACCTTCGCCACGGCGTACTCCAGACTGCCGAGCACGTCCTCGTTGACCACGTTGCCGGCAACGCGAACCGAGAATATCTCACCGATCCCGCGATCGAACGTGAACTCCGGCGCGACGCGCGAGTCCATGCAGTTCAGCACCACGGCGAGCGGCCGCTGCTCCTCCTTCGTGCTGTCGCGCGAGCACGGCATATCACGCGGCAACATCTTCCCCGCAATGAACCGGCGGTTCCCGGCCACAAGCGAATCGAAGGCCGCCTGCGGCGTCAGCTCCGGACGGTTCACGGGCCTGCACACCCCCTCCTGCGCACGGGCGCTCGTGAGGTTCAACAGCAGCATTGCCGCCAGGGCGAAGAAGCCGATCGGCAACCGACAATCATATCCTCTCATTGCGATCATTCCTTGGGTCCCTTATCCGAATAGTTGCGTGCGATATCTCTCAAGAAAGCTGCCGGCTTGCGCCGGAGATCTTCAGCTTCCAGTTCTCGATGTTCGTTCCTGCAAGCACCAGGTTCGCGGCAATGTACAGCAGCCGCTGCGTTCCCTTCCCCTCGGGCGCCGTCGTGAAGCGGTCCATCAGGTAGTATGGCGGGATCGCCTGATAGTACAGGGTCGCGCTCACGGTAGAGCCGCGCGAGAGCTGAACGCCCTTGAAGCGATAGGTGATCACGTCCGTCCCGGTGCCGCTCATGTACACGGGGTCGTTCACCACGTTGCCGTGCGGCATGGTCGCCTCCTGATACTTGAAGCCGGGCGGGCCCTGTCTGGTCCAGCCCCGCGGCAGCAGCCGGTTGTCCTTGATCGGATCGGCCAACGCAAGGAAGCTCGTCGAGATCTTCCCCTGCGGATCCTTCACCAGCTCCTCGAAGATCTGTACCTGGTCCTGCGCGTCGACCACCTGATAGTGCGGCTGATAGCGCTGCTTCCCGGTGCCCGGATCGATCTTGAAGAACTCCGTCGGCAGCGGCTCACCGTCGGCGCCGACGATCACGCCGAGCGCGTTCGTCCGCCCCGAGCCCCACACCACCTTACCGGAGGGATCTCTGACGGTCACCTCCAGAAACGCGCGCCGGAATCCGACGCCCGACGGGAAGCGATGCCCCACAAGGTTCGTCACCTGCACCTTCGCCTCGTACGCCCCGTTGACCTGCGCGGCGGACAACAACTCCAGACGCACGGACTTGGTCTTCGCCAGCGAGTCGCCCGCCGCGATCGCGAACGGAAGACCGTTGGAGGAGCCGGTCATGTAGTCGGTGGTGCGCACGCCGAGGATGTCGTCGAACTGCCGGAACATTTCGAGCCCCCACTGGTTGATGCCGAGCAGCGTGTGGCGCGCGAAGTCGGCGCGACGCGGCACGGTGATCGAGTCGATCGGCGCACGGTTGTCGGCCTGCGGATACGTCTGATCCTGGATGTTGGCGATCTGGAACGCGAGCGCGGTCCCCGCCTCGTTGTCCGGAAAACGCGTCGGCATATGGCAGCTTTGGCACGACCGCGCGGTGGAGTCCGGCTTGCCGATCTCGTCCTGGAACGAACTGTTCAACCATTCGAGATAGGTTGCCTGCTCGTAGAAATTCCCAACCTGCGTCCCGGCCGCGTTGTAGACCGGCAGGTAGACGGTGTGGCAGCTTCCGCACAGGCGCGAGGACTTGATGTAGTCGCTCCGCACGGGCTTCATGCCGAGCGAGGAGACCATCGCAAGCTCCGCCGGCTTCTCGAACGGACCGTAGATGTAGCTGACGTTCGGCTCGAACTGGCCGGGCGTCGAGACCTTGAACTGTCCGGTGAAGATGGAGTCGAGCGGCCCCTTGTCGTCGACGATTTGATGGCAGACGGTGCAGGAGATGCCGTCACGTGCCAACGCGCCGTAGCGCCAGAACGGATCCTTGTGATCGGTGATGAGCGTCATGTCGCGCTTGAAGAGCGTCCCCGGATGGTCGATCGCAAGCTGACGATCGCCCATCACGCCGTGGCAGCGGAAGCAGAGATTCTGGATCGAGTCCGCGTGCGTGGGCTGATAGATCAGTTCGCTCTCCAACTGCGCGTAGAAGATCGGGTCGCGCCCGGCAAGGCCCATCATCGACCAGTTCCACTCGCCGTACGGGGACAGGTTGATGCCGTTCGATCCGGTGGTCGGGATGAACATGTTCGGCCCGAGGTTCATCGGCTGGCCGTCGTGGCAGGAGAGACACTGGTCCGACGTGACGAACTGCTGCGGCCCCTCGGCGCCGACGATGACGTGATCGTAGGTCAGCGGCGGGATATGCTGGATGCTGTCGGCAAGGGTCGGCACCACGCGCTTGTAGAAAGCGCCGAAGTTCGGGTTGCTCGGCGTGTGCGCAACCGCCGGGTGCAGCGCCGCCATCGCGGGGGGCGTGTGGCCGTGCCCGGGAAGCAACGGGAGCCCGGAGTTGGGAAGCCACGAGTTGTCCACGCGGAATGTCAGCGGATCGCCGGGGAAGCCCTTCACATTGTTGAGCTCGGAGAACGTGAACTCGCTCGCGGCCGAGGCGTGGCACCGCACACAATAGATGCCGAAGTCGGAGTTGGGATAGGCGAAGGGATAGACGTTCGGCGAGTCGACCGGCTGCCCCGGCCCGTAGTAGCTCCAATACCAACCGTCCTTCGAGCCGATGCTGTCGCGCACCATCACGGCCCAGCCGCTCACCGAGGAGTCCAGCCGCGCACCCGTTGTCGTGTCCCATCGGACGGCCGGCGGCGTGAACATCTCCTTGATGATCATCGCGCCGTCCGGGATGCTCCCCTTGCGTCCGCCCGTCATCCAGTCCAGCACCTCGGGGGAGTAGAACACGCGCACGGCGTTGTGCGTGCCGTAGGACTTGCCGCCGATGTACGGACCGGTATCGCGCACCTTCTTGTCCTGCGGCCAGCCGAGCCGCTGGTATCCACGGCTTGCGAGGAAAGCGTAGAGCAGCTTCTGATAGTCCTGATTGGACATCGTGTGCGGCAGCGGCAACGGCGAGGACGGGGGCGTGGGATGCTTCGGCGGCACCGGCTTGCCCGCGGCAACGAAGAGCACCGCAAGCGTAACGATGACGATAGGGAGGTAGTATCTGGACGCCATTGAGTTCCCTCCGTGTCGGGGCCTGCGCCGGCGAGCGCGCGGAGCCGATGGAACGTTGATGTGATCGAGGGGTGCGCGAGTGATTACCGAGCGGGAGATTGCAGCGCGGTTGGGAGACCGAGCGCGAAAATACACCGCCGGCCGGATGGGTGGAAACAAAAAGATGCGGGGAGCGCCGTATGCCGGTCGCGGGTGGCGAGTGGCGGGTAGCGAGCGGGTAGCGAGTGGCGGGTAGCGAGCGGGCAGCGAGTGGCGGGTAGCGAGCGGGCAGCGAGTGGCGGGTAGCGAGCGGGTAGCGAGTGGCGAGTGTTCCTCCGCGTCCTCTGCGGTGAACTCATTCCGGACGTTCGCTCGAGTCCGAAGCGCGAGGCATCGGGAGGATATGAGTGTGCCGTGAATTTGAAGCGTTGAACTTTGAACTTGGCACTTTGCCCCGGAGGCGACGCGGTTCCATCCAGCATTCAGCATTTCTCTTTGCACTGCTCCCGGTCCCCGGAGCCGCCCCGGTTCCACATTCAACATTCATCATCTCTCATTGCACTTCCCCCCGCCGCCGCGGCCCCGCCTTCATAATTCATACTTCATCCTTCATACTTTCTTCCTTCG
>CAZJYH010000044.1:5311-15459 GCA_964549365.1 uncultured Alphaproteobacteria bacterium | reverse complement strand
ACGAACGGGCGGCGCCGTTACCGGCACCGCCCGTTCGCTGTGTCGTCTCACCCTTGAACGACACGGAATCCAATTCTATTGCGCGGGATGCTACTGTCGCGAGAGCAGGATCGTCTCCTGCACCGTGCGGCAGGAGGTCAGCACCACCGCAATGGACTTGGTCTTGAAGCCCTCCTTCGAGAACGTGACCACGTACGTCTTGTAGCCGCAGATCCCCTCACGACCGTAGTTGCCGTCGGCATTGGTGGTGCCGGTCGCGATCACGGCGTCGTTCTGCTTGATCGTGACGGTCACACCGCTCTGCCACCCGCCGTCGGCCACGGCCGAGTCCTTGGTGCGATACTTGAAGACCGCATTGCAGCAGGAGTCGTTGTTGCCGCCGGTGGCGAGCAGCTTGCGCGAGACTTCCACATTCTGATTGCAGCTGATGCTCACCGACATCTCACGCGAGGTATAGCCTTCGCGGATCAGAACGACACCGTAGCTCCCCGTGCAGAGCTTCTCGAAGACCGCCACGCCGTTGGCGTTGGTCGTCTTCGTGGCGAGAAGCGTTCCGGCCTTCCAGAGCTTCACCGTGGCGTTGGCGATCACGGCGTTGGTGGTGGAATCCCGCACCACAACCGTCATACGGCCGTTGCAGCAGGTGTCCTGGCCGGCATCGCCGGTCGCCTTCACCTTCAGTTCCAGCACCTTCTGCTCGTTGCATCCGATCTCGATGGTCTTCTCGACGCGGACGTAACCGGTCTTCTCGATCACGACCGTGTAGACGCCCTTGCAGAGCTTCTCGAAGATCGCGGCGCCCTCGACCGTCTCCTTGTCGCCGATCGTCTTGTCGCCCTTACGGACGATGACGTGCGCACCGTTGATCACCGCGTTGGTCGTGGAGTCGCGAAGCATCACCTTCAGACGCCCGTTGCAGCAGGAGTCACCCTCGCCCGGCTTCGTCTCCTTGCTCAGACGGCGGTTGTCGACCACCTGGCTGTCGTTGCAGCGCATCGTGACCGTGAACTCGATCGACTTGTAGCCTTCCTTCATGACGTTGATCACGTACGTCCCCTCGCACATCTCGCGGAAGATCGCGCCGTCGCCGCCGATCGTCTGCGAGCGGGTGTTCGTCCCCTGCTTCTTGACCATCACCTTGCCGCCGGTGAGCACCGCGCCCGTGGCCGAATCCTTCGGCACGATGCGCAGGTAGCCCTTGCAGCACGAGTCCGCCTTCTTCTCCTTTTCCTTGTCCTTCAACACCATGCCGAACTCGGCGCGCACCGGCTCGCAACGAACCACGCGGATACCGCCGCGCTCGATCACCTGATATCCTTCCTTCGCCACGCGGAGGTTGAACTCGCCGTCGCAAACGTTGGTGAACACCACGTTGCCGTCACCGTTGGTCGTACCGACGGTGATAAGCTTGTCCCCCTTGCGCAGCTTCACCTCGACGCCGGACAGGGCTTCTCCGTTCGGACCGGTGACATGCACCGTCAGCGTGGCGCAGCAACTGTCGGCGTGCAGCACGCTCACCAGCACGCCCGTGGTGGCGCCGCCGGCATTGGTGACGACGTCCTGAATCGGGGAGGCATAGGGTTGGAAGTCGGAGTGCAGCACCCGCAGGCGCACACCTGAAAGATTTTCGGGCAGCCCCTTCAACTCGAACGTCCCCTGCTCGGTCGTGACGTCGCTGGCGATGCGGGCGTCCGCATTGCCGACGGCTTCCACCGTCGCACCGGGGACTATGTAACCGCCCTCGTCGTTGAGGACGCCGGATATCGTGGAGTTTGGGCCGGCGGGACCCGTGCCGGTCGGTTGATCTGCGCAGGCGCCGAGCAGGGACAGCCCGAGCACCAACAGTATCGGCATGAACAGCCGACGCAGAATCTGTAGCGTTTTCATAGACATGCTCCGTGTAAGAATTGGACTCCTGAGGCGGCCGCGGCAGTTGCGTTCGGTTGCCGCACAGCGGCCGGCGCTGCTCACCTTCGTTGAACTGGACATTTTGCGAAGGCAGATGCAAGACACCCGGTGAGAATTGAAGTTACAGCAGGGCGCTCAAATTATTTTCATCTGCAGCGGGACGCACATACCCTGAAAGTTGCGCCGGTCGACGTGCCGTTTGATGATCCCGACACTTCCCTCCGAAGGACAGCATCATGCAGGGCAGAATGCCGCTCCCGGTTCTCCCGGATTCTGCCGCCATACGAACTGCCGCGGCAGGCATCGCCGTCAGGCCGCCTCCAACGCCAGGGCGGCCGCGCCGAGCAGGGCGCTGTCGTGCCCGAGCATGGCACCACGCACGGCGATCATCTCCAGCGGCACGTAGAAGACGTGATCGCGCAGCCGCCGCCGCACCGGCTCCAACAGCAGCTCGCCGGTCTGCGCCACCCCTCCGCCCAGCACGATGACCTCGGGCGCCAACACGTGCACGATGGCCCCCAGACCGATCGCGATATACTCCGCCGTCTCCTCCCACAGCCGTCCGCAGAACGGATCACGCAGCCGAACCCCCTCGGCCACCATCTCCGTGGTGATCGTCCGTGCAGCAGCGCCTGCCCGCGTCAGCAACCAATCCGCCGCCAGTGGCTCGGCCACCGCGGACTCACGCGCACGCCGTGCGATGGCAGTGCCGCTGGCCATCATCTCCAGGCATCCCCGGTTGCCGCACGCGCAGCGCGGCCCATGCGGTGCAACGGTGATGTGCCCCACCTCCCCGGCCCCCGAGCCGACGCCGTGCACGAGGCGCCCATCGACGATCACACCGCCGCCGATGCCGGTGCTGATGGTCAGATACACCATCGATGACATGCCACGCCCGGCACCGAAGCGATGCTCCGCCAGCGCGCCGAGGTTCGCGTCGTTGTCGAGCAGCGCGGGGGCTTCGAGCCCTTCGCTCAGGAGCGCGCGCAAGGGGATGTTGCGCCATCCGGGTAGATGCGGGAAGTTGACCACGGTGCCGGAACGGTGATCCAGAGGGCCGCCGATCGAGATGCCGATCGCCCCGATCGGTCCGCCGTTTGCGGAGTCGCGCGCGAGTTGGCCGGCGAGCTCGAGCACGCGCGCGATCACGATCTCCGGAGCACCGGAACCGGGGATCGGTTCCTTGACGACCCGGCCCAGCTTCCCGGTGGCGGCGAATTGGGCCGCATCGCCCACGCCGAGCGCGAGCTTCGTTCCACCGATGTCGACTGCAAGGATTGTATGCATCGTGTTGCGAGATATCGGCTTCATCCATGAATTTCGTGACGGCCGCGCAGCCATCCCGCGCACCGAAAAAACAGCCTCCGAATCGACGCGTTCCCCCGCTGCTTCATCGGGGGCGTCGCCGCTTTACGTAACTTGCCGGAAGCATTCGGGTACCGCTGCGGACGCACGCGATCCCGTCCCTCCGGTGGTACCAGATGGCGTTACAGGCAACCGACATCGAGTTCAGCTACGGGCCGCGCTTCTCCCTGCGCGTGCAGCATTTCGGCGCCCCGAACGGCGCGTTCGTCGGCGTGATCGGCTCGAACGGATGCGGCAAGAGCACGCTTCTGCGCATCCTCTGCGGGCTCGAGCGCCAGAGCTCCGGCAGCGTGTTGCTCGACGGCCGCCCGCTTGCATCGTACACCGCCAACCGCCGCGCCCGCCATATTACGTACGTACCGCAAAGCCACAATCCGGCGTTCGCATTCACCGTGGAACAGACCGTGCTGATGGGACGCATTCCGTACCGGAGCGCGTACGGCGGCTTCGAGAGCGCGCAGGACATCGCCGAGGCCGAACGTGCCATCGAGATGATGGAACTGAACGAGCTGCGAGCCGAACCGATCACCACGCTCTCCGGCGGTGAGTTGCAGCGCGTGATGATCGCCAAGGCGCTCGCGCAGCGCACCGGCACGATCGTGCTGGACGAGCCGAACGCGCATCTCGACATCGCGCACCAGTTGAGCGTGCTCGCCATCGTACGCGATCACGCGCGCGCGCGCAATGTCAGCGTGATCGCATCGATCCACGATCTCAACCTGGCCTCACTCTTCAGCGACACGATCGTCGCGATGGCGCATGGGACGATCACCGCGCAGGGGCCACCCGCCGAGGTGCTCCGTGCCGACCTGTTGCATGAGACGTTCGGCGCCGAGCTGGTCGTTGAGCAGCACGTGTACGGCACCGCGCCGCTCGTGCGCTATCGTGGCCCGGGCGAGGGGGCGCACCATGTCTGAGAACCGAACCGAGGCACGACGCGACGCCTTGCGGCCGAGGCTGGAACAATGGCTGGCCCCTGCGCTCTTCCTCTGTGCCGCCGCCGGCGAAACGATCGCGATGCTGCTGATGACCGTCTACCGGTATCGCAGCCAGAATCTGGTGCCCGCGTTGTTCGACCTGACGAAGACGGCGAACCTGCTCGGTCTGCTCCTGGAAGCCCCGTTCGTGCTGCTGTTCCTCCTGATGTTGCTGCTGCGCCGATTTCACCGCCTGCCGATGGCCGTGCCCGCTGCCACGTTCTCGCTCGTCAGCTTGATCGCATTGTACGTTGCCCCCACGTTCGTCGGCACCCAAGGCGGCACGGGCTATACGGGATACCTGATCTTTCTCGGCATCAAGGCGTTGGAACTGGGTCTCTTCGTGGTGATGCTGCGCCGGCGGCGACGCCGCTGGTGGCGCATCGCGATCAGCTCGACACTGGCTGCGATCGGCATCGTGGTGGTGGTGTTGATCTCGGCGATCGCGACCGTGCTCGCCAGCCCGTTCGGGTCATCGGTGACCGACCAGCCGCGGCAGGAGTACGATGCCGGCGTGATCCTCGGCGCGGCGGTCTGGAGCGGCGACCGGCCCAGCCCGGTGCTGCGCGAACGGATCAACCGCGGATACGATCTGCTGACCAGCCAGAGCGTTCAGTTCCTCGTGCTCACCGGCGGACGCGCGCCGAACGAACTGCCGGAGGCGGAGGTGGCACGGCGTGAGCTGCTCAAGCGCGGCGCCGATCCGACACGGATCGTGCTGGAGACGCACACGAGCTCCACGCTGGAGCAGATCCTCTACATCCGCGATCAGTTGCAGAAGAAACAGGGGTGGCATTCGTTCATCATCATCTCGGACCAGTTTCATCTCAAGCGGGCCCTGGAGATCTGTCAGTTCAATGATATCGAGGCGGTGGGCGTATCGTCCGAATCGCCGCTCGGACCGCAGAATCTGGCGTTGTACCACCTGCGCGAAAGCGGCGCGTTGATCCTCTACTGGCTCTTCGGTGCATAGGAAGGGGCAGGCCGCGCCCCGGCTCCGGGCACATTCCCCTCGGCGACAACCGGCGCCCGCCGAGCAAACAGGCAATTTCGGGTAAGGGGAACGGGAACGGCGACATTTGGCTGATCGCTCCTATTTCCCCCCCGCGCCGTACTTTTGGGTATGCCGTCGCTCGGAACATCCGCGCACGGCCGTTCTTCTGCACGTGTTGATCACGCTTCGCCCGCATCGGGAGATGCCCCGGGTGGATCGCCGATGGCCATAGCGCGATAGTCCGTATGAGCTTTCACTTCGCTTTCGATGATGACGATCTGGAACGCCCCGTTCCCAACCGCCGGCTCGTGCGAGAGCGCGCCATGCAGGCGTTGTACGCGTACGAGATCGGCCACAGCGTCGGAGGGGAATCCATCGATTACCTCGCCTCGCGTCTCGTGTATCCGGAATTCCGTTCGTCGTCGGAGCTGATGGACTTCGCCGAGAAGCTGATGATGCGCGTCTACAATCACTGCGACGAATGCGACGTGATCATCCGTTCGCTCGCCGAGAACTGGGACTTCCAGCGCATCGCCCCGATCGACAAGGTTCTGCTGCGCATCGGCATCACCGAGATGCTCTACTTCCCCGAGATCCCGACGAAGGTGACGATCAACGAGGCGATCGAGATCGCCAAGCGATACTCCACCGACAAGTCCGGCATCTTCCTGAACGGTGTGCTCGATGCCGCGCTGGCGAAGCTGAAGGAAGAGGGGCGCATGCAGAAGACCGGACGCGGACTCCTTGACTGAGAGCTTCCGCGCGGTTGCCCACGTTAATCACCACGACATATACGTCGTATACGGCCGACGGCGTGCTCAGAAACCCTGACCCCGCGCCGACAGTATCGATCCGGCGATCATGCTAACTCCTCAGGCCGACGAAAAACTCCGCGCGCTACGACGCATGAAGACGATCGCCACGGGCGCATTCCTGGTGATGGTCGCCATCTTCTTCCTCACAAATCCGCTCGGGAACGACACGATCTTCTGGCTGATTCGTTGGGATCACGTCAACGCATTCGCCGAGGCCTCCATGGTGGGCGCCCTCGCCGACTGGTTCGCGGTGGTGGCCCTGTTCCGTCATCCGCTCGGCATCCCGATCTGGCACACCGCGATCATCCCCCGCAAGAAGGACGATATCGGCCGCAACCTCGGCACCTTTGTCGAGACACGGCTTCTGTCGGTGGAGAATCTGAGGCGGGAGATCGGGAACTTCTCGGTGTCGCGGTCGATCCTGCAGTTTCTGTCGATCGGTGAGAACCGCGGCCGCGCGGCCGGCTGGCTGGCCGACGCCCTCGCCGCAGTGGTGCGCTCGCTGGACGAGGCGCATGTAAAGGACGCGCTCGGCGCGATGGCAACCGCACGTCTGAAAGAGATGAACGCCGCGGGGCTGCTCGGCCGCGGCCTGGACATGGTGATCGAGAGCGGCCGCCACCATGAACTGATCGACCACACGCTGCGGCAGGCCGCGGCATGGATCCCGTCGCGACGCGACACGGTGCAGGAGTTCATCGAACGCTCGGTGCAGCGCACATTGAAATGGGGAAGCATGCTGGTGCCGAACGCCGTGATCGAACGGGCCACCGAACAGACGCTGACGGCGCTGATCGAAGTGCTGAACGCGGCCGCCGACGACCCGCAGCATCCACTCCGCGCGGATCTCAACGCACGCGTTGAGGCATGGGCCGAGCAGTTGAAGCACGATCCCGATCTGACCGAGCGCATCAATCGCTGGAAGGACCAGGCGATAGAGCACGAGACCGTGCGCAACGCGATCGGCGATATCTGGACGCAGGCCCGCGACCGGCTGCTGGCGGATCTGGACGACCCCGATTCGCGAGTCCGCGCCTATGCCGTGACGGCGGTCGAGCACTTCAGCGAGCGCCTTGCCGGCGATGAGGCGTTGCAGAGCACGATCGACGAGCGCCTGCGTCAGGGAGCGATCGGCCTGTTGTCGAACAACCATCATGCGATCGGGTCGTTGGTGCAGCGAGTGGTGGACTCCTGGGAGGGCGAACAGCTTTCGCGCGAGATGGAGCTGAATCTTGGACGCGATCTTCAGTACATTCGCCTGAACGGCACGTTCATCGGCGGGTTCGTCGGGCTGTTGATCCATCTTCTGCGATAGCGGCTCCGGACGCGCCGAGGATGCCGGATGCCGATCCAATACGCAGCTCCGCGCCGCCGGGCCATCCGCGCGCGGCGCGGCGATTCAATCCTTATGCGATCATGAACGCGTACCCTCTCCGTTGGCTGATCACGATGGCCGCTTTCGCGGCCGTGACCGTTGCGGCGTGCAAGAAGCCGAATGTCCCGGAGAATCACGGCGGCAAAGGCACGACGCCCCCGACCGGACCGATCCTGAGTGAGGACGGGCTGCGCGCGCTGCTGGTGAAGGGATACGCGATCTACTGGAGCGTGCCGGAGCTGGGAACCAACGAGCGCACGACGATCGGCGCCGAGGCGATGATGCGGCTGGACCCCGTGAAAGTACCATCGATCAAGGCGTTGCGGGCGCGCCTCTCGGCCGTGTTCATCGGTTCCGCCGTCGACTCCGTCCTTGCCGATTTCGGCGTTCGTGAACATGAGGGGAAGCTGTGGATGTTCGAGGCGGCCGGGGGCGATGTGAGCAGCTTCGAGGATGCGGACATCGTGCATCTGAAGCAGGACTCTACCCGGGCAACTGCGGTTGTCGAGGTGCCGCTCGGCGATTCGGGTCAGGTGGATGAGCTCACGGTTCGCGCGGTGTATGTAGGAGGGCTCTGGAAGCTTGCCACCGATCCATACGGAGCCGGCGACGCGGACGAGGAAGATGTCGCCGACGATTCCACCGGCATGAGATGATGCCGGCACGAGGCGATGCCGCAAGGGAATGTCGCGCGGCTATTTGTGCTTCCACGCGACGCCGATCGAAAGGCCCGAGAGCTGCAGCGTGTTGCGCCCGGCCACGTTCCATGAGTAGCCCAGACTCAGGTCCATCCGCTTGTTCACACCGTACACCACCGACAGCCCCCAGCGCGTGAACGACTGATCGGCAACCAGCTCGTTGGCGACGGCCGCGTTCGCGGTGTCGGCCGCGGCACGATCGAAGTCCGCGAACGAATGCACGCCGTCCACCATCGCACGAAACGACAACTCCTCCCCCAGCCCCATTCCGAACTCGGCGGCGTAGTTCATCTCGTTGCTTGCACCACCGTTGCGCAGACGAAATCCGGTGGAGAGCTGAGCGTAGCCGTAGGTATTGGTCCGCCCGAGCGGAACGGGGAAACTGCTTCCTCCACCGACGGCGATCTCGTAATCCAATACGCCGGTTCCGAGCGGTATCGACTGGAGCGGTGAGCCGGTGGGAACCTTCAGGCTCAGCGTGAGCGCGGCAACGTAGGGGCTTTCCTTCGGCAACAGCCGCATACGCCCCCCCAGCCAGATGTCGCCGAGACCGCTCGCCGACGCGGTGGAGTCGCGGCCGGTGACGGTGTAATATCCCTGGCGCACGGCCACCTTCATCTGCGTGCTCGCGATGCCGGTGAGCCAGCCGTTGAGGCCCAGCTCACCATAGACGTTGATGTCGGTGACGCCGAATTTACCGTTGAGAAAGGCGGGATCGTTGAAGATGAACTCGGGGCGGCCGTTCAGGCCGAACTGCCGATCGGCGGTCAACGAGGACAGGTCGATCTTCACGTAGTACTCCCCCTCTTCCCTCGTCCAGCCGCCGCCTCCGGCGCGGGCGCGGACCGCGCCGCAAACCAGGACGATCCCAATCAGCAACACCGCCACTCGCCGCGGCCGCGCCGCTCGCTCGGCGATCTCCGCGCGATGGGCCGAGGTGCTCGGAGCCGGTCGGCCTCCGGCGCTCCGAGATCTGCCGGGAGTGCGTACAGGATGTGGCATCCGCCTCAATCAACCGTTATCGTGTAGGTACGCTGGGCAAGACGGGTGACCACCAGCGACTTCCCGTTGTAGGTCCCCGGAATGTTGTAGTAGCGGATCAGGGTGACGGATCCGCGTCCGCGCAATGTCTTCAATGCGGACGTGTCCATCGAATAGTTGCCGATGCCGTCGTTCATATTCACCGACAACGTGCGCCCCGGCGCGCGCCAGTACATGAACATGCCCCCGGAGAGCGAGCCGGGCGAAGGGCGCTTCCAGCGGATCTGCAGCGACGTGTCGCTTCGGATCGAGGCGGCGGTGCTGAGCGGCGTAACCGAGTCCACAATGTCGATCGGCTTGATCGGGAACGCCTTCGCCGCGACGCCGGAGTCGGCGAGCGACCAGGTGTCCTCACCGAACAGATTGCTCCCGTCCTTGACGGCGTCCAGCCGCAGCGTGTCCGAGGTTCCCTTGTTGCGCACGAGCGGATTGCCGTTGAGCATCACGCTCGACGGGATCGCGATGGAGCCGCTCGCGGCGTTGAACTGCGCGTAGAAGCTGGGGAACGAGGATTCGACGATGCTGTCGCCCACCTTCACCAGACGCCTCGTGGTGACGATGCCGCTTACGGCATAGTAGTCCGCCACCGGACGGTTCTCCGGGATCGTCAGATCGAACGGCAGATCCACGGGGCCGGGATTGCCGATCGGGTCGGACCCACACGCAGCCAGACAGGCGGCAATCCCTGCAAGCAGGGGAAGACAGATCGATAGGTAACGCATAACGGGTCGTAAAATAGCATAATGGCGGGCATTGCAAGGAGGCCCAACGCCGGCCGGGCCTCGCGCGCAAACGCTCGCGCCGGTAGGTGGATGAACACCACTCGACGCCCCTGCCGTCTCGTGGAACAATCGCTGCGCCCGGAGACGGATCATCTCAAGATTTACTTTCGGTCAAGTCCGGTCCGCTATTTGTTCTCAATGGCTGCACCCCTATGTTGTGTCCACCGGATCTGCGGCGGCACTTATCCACACG
>CAZJYH010000044.1:0-5301 GCA_964549365.1 uncultured Alphaproteobacteria bacterium | reverse complement strand
ATGCGTGGAAAGATAGGCTGCGCAAGGGGATAACCCGCAGCACAACTTGTGGAAAGAATCCGGTATGGAATCGGGAGAGATCGGCGTAACATTGCCCGGTGCCCGAGCCGCGCGCGACCCCTCGCACGAGATCTGGGCGACCGGCGGACGACGGCATGCGCTCTTGGGGAGCTCATGCGATTCGGTCGCCGGCACCTCCTCTCCGGCTTCGGCCGGTACAGACGACGACCCCGGCGCGGGACCCTCCCGCGTCTCCCGGATGTGCATCGGACAACCAGTAACCAGGGCAACGACCGTGATCGCAGGCGGCGGCATTCTCAACGAAGGGTACCCGGAGAACGAATACGAGCGCGCCGGAAGCGACCGTAAGAGCGGCAAGAAGATCGTGCATATGCCGCCGGGCGCACAGGATCGCGTGCCGCCGCATTCCAACGACGCCGAGATGGCCGTGCTCGGCGCGATGATGCTGGAGAAGGAAGCCGCCAGCAAGGTGATTCAGCTGCTCCCGCCCGATTCGTTCTATCGCGAAGCGCACCGCATCATCTACCAGTCGATGCTGGCGCTGGCCGAGCGGAACCAGCCGATCGACATCATCACGCTCAACGACGAACTGCGCCGCGTCGACAAGCTGGCCGATGTGGGCGGCTCACACTACCTCTCCGAGCTGAACCTCCGCACGCCGACCGCCGCGAACGTGGATCATCACGCGCGCATCGTCTTCGAGAAGGCGTTGAAGCGCCGGCTGATCCATGCCGCCACCGAGATCGTCGGCAACTGTTACTCCGAAACGAGCGACGCGTTCGAGGAGGTCGACCACGCGGAGCAGAAGATCTTCGAGATCGCCGAAAGTCGCAACGGCCGCACCTACCAGCCGATCAAGCGCCTCGCCATCGAGACCGTGGAGATGCTGGAGGCGCTGCACGCGCGGCGCAAGGAAGGGAACACCATCCTCGGCGTCCCGTCGGGGCTGATGTCGCTCGACGGCCTTACCGGCGGCTTCCAGAAGTCCGATCTTATCATCCTGGCCGCGCGCCCGTCGATGGGGAAAACCGCACTGGCGATGTCGATCGCGCGCAACGCCGCCATCGACTACAAGAAGGGGGTGGCGTTCTTCTCGCTCGAAATGGCGGCGCTGCAGCTGGTGGTTCGTCTGCTTGCCGCCGAGTCGCGGATCAACGCCCAGCAGTTGCGCAACGGCGACCTGAAGGACGAGGAGTGGCAGACGCTGGTGTCGAAGATTCACCATCTGGTGGATTCGCCGCTCTACATCGACGACACCCCTGCGCTCGGCATCATGGAGCTGCGCGCGCGGGCCCGCCTGATGAAGCGCGAGCACAACATCGAGATGATCGTGGTGGACTACCTCCAGCTGATGCACGCGCCGAAGGCCGAGAGCCGCGAGCGCGAGATCTCGATGATCTCCCGCGGATTGAAGCAGCTTGCCAAGGAGCTGGACATCCCGATCATCGCGCTCTCGCAGCTGAATCGATCGGTGGAATCACGCGGCGACAAGCGCCCGATGCTCTCGGATCTTCGCGAGTCCGGATCGATCGAGCAGGACGCCGACGTGGTGATGTTCGTGCACCGTCCGGAGTATTACGGCATCAACGTGGACGAGGACGGCCACCCGACCGCGGGCGTTGCCGAGATCATCATCGGCAAGCAGCGTAACGGCCCCACCGGCATCGCCAAGACGGCGTTCCTGAACGAGTACGCCCGCTTCGAGAACCTCGCGTTCCATCAGGACAACGCATCACAGTATCTCCCCCCGGCCCACGACGAGCTGCCGCCGTTCTAGGCAGGGTGCATATGCTCATGAATTGTATGCTGTTCACCATTGAGATCGTTCATACTCAACGATCAGGGATCTGATACTGATAGTCAGAATGCAAACAATAGCTGATGGCCCTCGAAAAAGAATACATCATCTTCTGTGACGAATCGGTCGCAAGCGGCAGATACTATTCGAACTTCTACGGTGGAGTGATCGTGGGCGCTTCGCAGTACCAACGAGTGACCGTACGACTCAATGCGACGAAGGCCAAGCTGAATCTTCTGGGTGAAGTGGAGCAAGGTAACCGAACAATACCTTGAGCGATATATAGTTCTTGTGCAGGAGTTCTTTGAGGAGATCGCTGCCGGCAATCTGCGAGTACGTCTCATGTTCAGCCAGAACGTTCACACATATGCCGGGAACAATAGCGAAGGCACGCTTCTACGATATTTCAAACTGTACTATCAGTTCCTTAAGCATGGCTTCGGCATGGAGCATATGCCTGTGAACCCGAACGGAACGGGTCTGCGTATCTATCTCGACGAGTATCCGGATTCTCATGAACAGGCCCAACAGTTCAAAGGCTTTGTGCTGGCACTGGGGAATGCCCCTCATTTGCGAAATATTGACTTGCGGTTGACCTCCGACAACATTACTGCCGTTCGTTCACATGACCACGTTCTCCTGCAATGCCTGGATATCGTGCTGGGCGCGATGGCTTTTCGCCTCAACGATCGCCATCTGATGCGAGCCCCGGAGCAGAGAATGAGGGGAAAGAGAACACGAGCGAAGGAAAAGCTCTACAAAGAGATCCTTGGCCGGATCCGCTCCATTCGACCAGGATTCAATCCCGGCATATCGACTGGCGCTGTTGACCCAACCGAGCATTGGAGCGCTCCATATCGCCATTGGTTGTTCAGACCGAATATATCAACCTATCAACCGAGGCTCGGCAAGCGTCGCGGTGGGAAATGAACAACCCCGCGACTCCTACATCAATCTCTGACGCATAACGTCAGGCTTCGGAGGCGCAGGGTTGGGTTGTATGCTCCATAGGAAGCACGAACCAAAGAAAACGGTGCGCTACCGTCTTCTGCTATCTTTCGTGGTCAAATATAGCACCTCCCGGTAAACATCCGGTAAACTTAGGAACACTTTCGGGCAATCTCCAGCTCATCGGCATCCCCTGGCCAGATCTCCGCCAAGATGGCAGAGGCGCGAAACATCTCGGACTAGGCATCGATAGCAGGGCGTCCCCCAGGCACCGCCAAACAGATGCAGGCACTTTACTCGGATATTGCACATTGGTGTTCGCACGTCAACCCTCAACCGATCCCCAGCATCATGCCCTTCTCCGACGACATCGAATTCGTGCTCGCCTATCTGGACCAGGCCGCCGGCCAGGGCCTGCACAAACGCAACGACATCGGCATCCTTCTGGAGCTGGCGGCCGAGCGCGACGCGCACGAGGAGATGAACGAACTGGTCTTCCACGGCCGTGTTCTCCACAATCTCTACCGGACGCTGCACAAGGCGTCGCCCGGCGCCGAGGGATACCCGCGACTGCAGGCGGAGTTCACCGCGGCGGTCGAAGCGGTGCTGGACAGGCTTGCCCGCCTGCTGGTGGATGCCGATGCGGAACATGTCGAACGATTCGAGGTGCACTACTACGCCGCCACGCAGGGAAGCCTGCGCAACCTGCTGGATCTCGCGCACGATCTCGGCGTGCTGAAGTCCGTGCAGAACGATCGCAAACACGCGGGGAATCCGGCCGAGACGGAGGGGGGGAGCGATGCCGGCGAAGGCAACACCAATGATGACGGCAGCATATCGCGGGGCGATACTTCGTCGTGACGAGTCGCCCGGTCCGCGCATTCCGGTTTGTGTTTCGGGAATGAGCGATGCAAATTGAGCGTTCGTTGTCCGGCATGGTGGCCCCAACGCGGCCGCTCGTGCGCACGCCACCGCAGGCCCCATGCACCGAGGAACGGCCGACACGATCGGGTGTTCCGGCAATCAATCATTGAACAATCGATTCTCGCTATGGTTCTGGACTTGAGCGGAGTACGAGCCCTGGTGACCGGCGGCACGCGCGGGATAGGGCGCGCCATCGCGCTTGCGCTTGCGGCATCCGGCGCGCGCATCGCCGTGAACTACCGCACCAACGCGGCCGCGGCCGAAAGCCTCGGCCGCGATCTCGGTGAGCGCCACTTCGAGCACATGATGCTCAAGGCCGACGTGAACCAGGAGCGTTCGGTGGGAACCATGATGCGGCGCATCGAGGAGTCGTGGGGCGGGCTGGACCTCCTCGTGCTGAACGCCGGCATCTGGCAGCGGGCCGAGTTCGGGAAGATGACGCTGGCGGACTGGCGGGAGACGATCGGCACCAATCTGACCGGCGCGTTCATCGTTGCCAACGAGGCCATGCGGTTGATGACGTCCGGCGAGTCCGGCGCCCCGAAGCGCATCATCTTCATCTCCTCGACTTCCGGCATCCGCGGCGAATCGTACCATGCGCATTATGCCGCCAGCAAGGGGGGGCTGATCGCCATGACCAAGTCGCTGGCGGTGGAGCTTGCGCCGCAGGGGATCACCGTCAACTGCGTGGCGCCGGGCTGGATCCGCACGGACATGACGGCAGAGGCGCTGGAGGAATCCTCGGCGCGCAAGGCGGTCAACGCGAGCATCCCGCTCGGCCGTGTGGGCGATCCCGACGAAGTGGCCGCCGCGGTGGTATTCCTCGCATCGCGACAGGCCTCATACATTACCGGCGAGGTGTTGAACGTCAATGGCGGTTCAGTGCTCTGAGCCCGGGCCGCATCAGAATATCTTCACACGGCACGGTGTACGATCGTTCGAGCGTTTCTCTGTACATTGGAGACGCTTCGGCTTATGCCTTACAGGTTCCTCTCTCGCAACGTCAGTCCCAATGGTCCTCTCCGATGGAACCTTCAGTGACACACGCCGCTGAGACCCGCGATCGTCATGAGAGAGCAACGAGATAACGTTCACGCAAATCCTGACAGGAGTTACCCATGGCACATCCGGTAGAGCTCACCGATACCAATTTCGACGACATCATTACCCACACGACGGTACCGGTCCTGGTTGACTTCTGGGCGGTTTGGTGCGGTCCCTGCCGGCAGATCGCTCCGTCGGTCGAGGAGATCGCAAACGAGTACGACGGGCGGGCGATCGTCGGGAAGATGGACATCGACAACAACCCCGACGTTCCGTCGAAGTACGGCATCCGCTCGATCCCGACGGTGCTGATCTTCAAGGACGGGCAGGTCGTCGAGCAGATCGTCGGCGCGGTGCCGAAGTCGGTACTCACCGAGGCGCTGAACACTCATCTTGTGGCGACGACCGTGTAACCCTGCGGCGATCGCGATGGGCCCCCGAGCTTTCCGGCCCCCGACATCCGAACACGATGTCGGGGGTTGTTCGTTGTGGGCCGCGCTGAGTATACTGCACTCCGATTTCTTTCACGACGGGATCAACCATGATCAACGCGGCCAGGAACCTGC
>CAZJYH010000043.1:3169-15478 GCA_964549365.1 uncultured Alphaproteobacteria bacterium | reverse complement strand
TCGGCCTCGCGACGACACGGGTTGTTCCTTGCCTGCGAACAGCATATGTGTGCCCTACGGCCTCGCTTCGCTCGGCCTCGCGACGACACGGGTTGTTCCTTGCCTGCGAACAGCATATGTGTGCCCTACGGCCTCGCTTCGCTCGGCCTCGCGACGACACGGGTTGTTCCTTGCCTGCGAACAGCATATGTGTGCCCCACGGCGTCGCGATGGCCTCGGACGTAATGCAACACAACCTGTTATCGGACGATCGCCAGCGGCACGGTGGCGGTCTGCGCCCCGGCCGAAAGCGTCGCGAAGTAGAGACCGGAGGGGAGCCCGTCGATCGTGGCGCGAACCTCATGTGTGCCGCGGGAGACGAACGCGTCGAACAGCACGGCCGCTTCGCGCCCCGATGCATCGCGCAGCGCAAGCCGCGCGCGGCCGGTCTCGGCCGGTTCCATCACGGCGAGCAACTCGTCGGAGGCGGGGTTCGGCTTCAGGCGGAGCAGGTGCGCGAACCCGGCATCGATCAGTCTCGTGCTCCCCTCGCGGCAGATCCCCTCCACCGTCACCAGTCCGTCGCGCACCGTTGCGGCGCCGAAACAGTCGGCGTCGATCGTCGCGCTCTCGATCGCGAGCGGCGTGCGGTCGGTGTCGCCGAGCATCACGAGGAACTCCAGCGGGATATCGAGCCGTCCGGCGGCCGGGACCGTGCCGCTGAACCGGGCGATGTAGTCGCGCCCCTCGGTGAAGTGCGGCGTGGCGGCGCGCGGGGCCAGCACCGTCCGGTTGAACCGCAGCGCGAACGAATACGGAAGGCCCACCGCGCTGCTCCCGAACGTGAGGCCCAGCGTCGTGCTCACGATCTGCCCCGGCCGTCCGGCGGCGTCGGTGATCGACGCGCCGATCGAAACGTCGGCGTCGTTCGTGCCGAGGAGCCTGATCGAACTGTCGAGCCCCATGTGTCGCGAGAGCAGGCGCAGCCGGGCGCGGCCGGAGCCCCGCACCGCCGGGTTGAACTCGATCTCCACCGTGCGCGAACCGCCTGGGGGAACCTCCAGCGGCGTGGAGGGATCGCGCAGCACGGTGAACTGCCGGCTGCCGGCGATCTCGTTCCAGGCGCTCACCGAATCGAGCAGCATCGGGATGCAGTCGCTGTTGGTGATCGTGAGCGTCCGCCGAACGGGTGCGCACCCGCTGCCGGCGAAGATCGTGTCGGAGACGGCGGCCGACATCTTCGAACGGTCCGTCGAGGCGAGCGCCGAGTAGGTGACCCACAGCCCGGTATCGCCGTCGCCGGCGAAGATCGTGTCGCCGCGATTCCAGAAGCGCGTGTCGATGTCGCCGCTTGGTCCGCAGATCGGAAACCACGTGGCCCCACGATCCTTCGACGCGAGAAATCCTCCCTCATAGGTCTGGATAACCAGCACCGTGTCGATCGCCGTGATCCAACCCGTCAGATACCCGGTGTAGGTGTAGACGGTGTTCCATGTGTGGCCGCGGTCGGTCGAACGGAGCACCTGCTGCGCTTCCTCCGCCGCCGCGAAGTACTCGCCGAGCGCCGGGACGGCAACCGGCTGGTACGATTCCAGCGGCATCGGCGCGGGCTGCCACGATCGTCCGCCGTCGTGTGTCACCAGGCATGTCTTCGGGCTCGTCAGGGCCGTGTTCGTGATGATGCCGTCGTTCGCCGACAGGAAGGCATAGCCGTTCATCCATCGACTCGGCATCTCCTTCCACGTGTTCCCGTCGTCGGTCGAGTACTGGCCGTAATCGTCGTCCTCCCATGCCGACGCGTAGAGCGTCCGCGTCGGGCGGTGGTAGTAGATCGCCGAGCGTGTGCCGTCCTGTGCAAGCTCCTTCCAGGTCAGGCCGCCGTCGGTTGTACGATAGCAGACGCCGGGGTCGGCGTACGTCAGGGAGCGGGCGGAGAACCAGCCCACAAGGCTGTCCTTGAACGTGAAGGCGGTGATGTACCCGGTGCAGCCCGGCGCCGACGTCCTCGCCCACGTTGCGCCGCCGTTCGACGTGCGCCACACCTCGCCGTTCGCGAGCCCGGCGAACCCGATGCGCGGCGGGCCCGGCACGTCCAGAAAGTGCACGGCGCGCACCGTCGCGGGGAAGACGTTCAGGATATGCCACTGCGCGACGGCGGCGTTCGGCATCACCGTGAGCATCGCCGCCGCCGGGGCGAGGATCGGCAGCGACCGGAACGTGACGTTCAGCAGGCGGAGAATGACAGCACGAAGGTTCGCCATGCGTGACTCGTGAGGTTGCATCCATGATGCACGCCGGAAGCGCGTGAGCGGACGGAAGCTAAGAAGACGGCGTCCGAATCGCACGGGCAAATCGGGAGAGGCCGCTCTCTCTCGGTTCCCGACAAACTGCGTATACTCGCCTCGCGCAGCGCGGAGGTTCCGCGCGCCGACCCTCGAACGCTACGATGCAGAATTCGGACGACAATCTCCCGGCCGGCCTCGGCCCCGACGGACCACGCTCCACCGATGCGATACCGGCCGGCGCGGACGTTTCCGGCGCGCGCGTTGCCGGCGCGGCGCCGATCGCCGATCCGCGCGTGAGCTTTCTCATCACGCTCTCTCGCGCGCTTCATCGGTACGGGACGCCGACGCACCGTCTGGAGGAGACGATGCGGCGGTTGTTCGACCGGCTCGGCCTCGACGGGTCGCTCTTCGCCATCCCCACCGGAATCTTCGCCGCCTTCGGCCCGCCGGAGCATCAACGCACCAGCCTTATCCGCACCGAGATCACCGAGACGAACCTCGAGAAGCTGTCGCGGCTCGACGAGCTGGCCGAGCGCGTGATCGACGGCGAGCTGGATGGGCGGGAGGGGGTTGCGCGCGTGGAGGCGATCGTCGCGGCGCCGCCGCGCTACCCGTGGTTGCTGGAGGTGCTGTCGTTCGCGCTGGCGTCGGGGACCGCGGCGCGGTTCTTCGGCGGCGGCTGGCGCGAGATGATCTGCGCGGCGGCGATCGGCATGGTGATCTCGTCCGTCTCGTTCGCGCTGCGAGGCGGCGAGAACACGAGGCGTGTGATGGAGATCGTGGCGGCGGTGCTGGCGGCGTTTCTCGCGACGGCCGCGACCGCCTACGTGAAACCGCTCTCCAGCTACGTCGCGACGCTGGCGGGGTTGATCGTGCTGCTCCCGGGGCTCACGCTCACCACCGCGATGACCGAGATCGCCACCGGGAATCTGGTGAGCGGCACGGCGCGCCTCACCGGCGCCGCGCTCACCTTCCTCGAACTCGGGTTCGGCGTCGCGTTGGGCGATCGGCTGGCGTTGCAGGTTTTCGGCGCGACGCATCGGGATGTGCCGATGGGGCTTGGGCGCTGGACGATCTGGCTGGCACTGGTGGCTACTCCGTTCGCCTTCACCGTGCTTCTCCGTTCGCGACCGCGTGATCTCGTATGGGTGATGTGCGCCTGCGGCGCGGGCTTCGGCGGGGCGCGCCTGGGAAGCTGGCTGCTCGGCCCGGAACTGGGCGCCTTCATCGGCGCGTGCGCGCTCGGGATGGCCGGCAACCTCTTCGCCCGCCTCCTGAAGCGACCGGCCGCGTTGATCCTGCTCCCGGGGATGATCCTCCTCGTTCCGGGGAGCATCGGGTTCGGAAGCCTCTCGAAGTTCATTCAGCGCGATGTCATGTCCGGCGTCGAGGCCGCGTTCGATGTGATGCTGGTGGCGGTGGCGCTCGTAACCGGCCTGCTGTTGGCGAACGTCATCGTCCCGCCGAAGCGAACCTTGTAGCCCGGCCTCCGGATGTCGTGAGGCGATATCATGAATGCCCGACATCCTGAATACCCATTGACATCCGCTTCGCGGCGCATGTATATTTGCGCCCGGTCTGCCTCCCCACCTGATCGTGTAGTAGTACCATCCCTGCGTTCTGAAAATTCATGAGCCTTCGTGCGGCGTTCCCCGGATCGTCGCGGTGGCGTTGCGTGCGTTCGGTGCGATGACGGCTTGCCCGTCGTCGTGCGTCAGCGGGCGCATGCATGCATGGCTTGCGGTGCATTGGTCCGAATGCAGTGCCGGCCGCGCAACCGGTCTCCGCTGTTCCGAATGTCACCGGCGCACTTCCGCCCGAACGGCTCCATCACATGCGCGTGCAACGTGCCCGCTCAGCCTTTGAACGGAGTAGATGGTATGATGGAGAACGAACAACGAGGTTCCACAACACGGCAGGAAGTGCGTTCATCGGTCCGGGATGAGCGTTCCGGCGGAGAGTCCCGTCGGGATGCCGATGCCCCGCCGATGCGGGGGGGCATGCGGATGCGGGATGCGTCCGCCGGGGATGCGGGATCGCGGTCCGATATGTTGCCGAGCCTGACGCTTCCGAAAGGGGGCGGGGCCGTGCGCGGCATCGGCGAGAAGTTCACCGCCAACCCGACCACCGGCTCCGGCGGCATGTCCGTCCCCATCGCGTTGAGCCCCGGCCGTTCCGGCTTCGGTCCGCAGCTTTCGCTCGCCTACGATTCCGGCGGAGGCAACGGCCCGTTCGGGCTCGGCTGGCATGTCGACGTTCCCGCCGTCACCCGCAAGACCGACAAGGGCCTTCCGCTCTACCGCGACGACGAGGAGAGCGACACGTTCATCCTGTCCGGTGCGGAGGACCTCGTCCCGGCGCTGCGAGCGGCGGGGATGGGCTTCGAGCGTGACGTGGTGCCGCGCGTCGTCGGCGGTGTGGCCTATACCGTGCATCGCTATCGTCCGCGCGTGGAGGGGCTCTTCGCGCGCATCGAGCGCTGGCGCCGCGACTCGAACGGGGAGACGCACTGGCGCGCCATCTCCGGCGAGAATATCACCACGATCTACGGCCGCACCTCCGAGAGCCGTATCGCCGATCCCGCCGATCCGCTCCGCGTCTACTCCTGGCTCCTCTGCGAACGGTACGACGACAAGGGGAACGCGATCCACTACCGCTACAAGGCCGAGAACGACGAGCTTGTCCCGACCGCCGCGCTGCACGAGCGGAACCGCACCACCGCGACGCGCGGTGCGAACCGATATCCGAAGCGCATCCTCTACGGCAACCGCACGCCGCGAACCGACGGCGAGGATCTCTCGCTGCGGACGGACTGGCTTTTCGAGGCCGTGTTCGATTACGGCGAACACTATGAGGAGGACGGCGGCGGCGCGCCGACGCGCGTGAGCCTCTCCGACGCCGGGCACTCGTGGGCGCTGCGCCCCGATCCCTTCTCCACCTACCGTCCCGGCTTCGAGGTGCGCACGTATCGCCTGTGCCGTCGCGTGTTGATGTTCCACCACTTCCCGACCGAGCTGGGCACGAACGATTGCCTGGTGAACGCAACGCACCTCGCCTACACCGAGGGGCCTGTCGTGTCGTTTGTCTCCGCCGTCACGCAGAGCGGATACGTGCGGCGCGACGATGGAACATACCGGAAGCGTTCGATGCCCGCGGTGGAGTTCACCTACAGCGAGGCCGTCATCGACGAGCAGGTACGCGAGGCGGACGCCGCGGCGGTGGAGGGGCTGCCGGAGGGGATCGACGGGGCGCGATATCAGTTCGTCGATCTCGACGGCGAAGGGCTGAGCGGCATCCTGAGCAACCAGGCCGGCGGATGGTACTACAAGCGCAACCTCGGGGCGTTCCCCGGCACCGGCGGCGCGCCGGAGGTACGGTTCGGCCCCACCGAGCTTGTCTCGCCGCTCCCCGCGCTGCATGATCTGGGCGCCGGGCGTCAGCGTCTCGTCGATCTCGACGGCGACGGCCGTCTGGATCTGGCCCAGTTCGAGCGCCCGCTCGCGGGTTTCTATCGGCGCACCGAGGATGCGGAATGGGAAAACTTCACCCCGTTCGCGTCGCTTCCGAACATCGCGTTCGGCGATGCGAACCTTCGCTTCGTGGACCTGACCGGCGACGGTCGCGCCGACGTTCTCATCACCGAGGAGGAGGCGTACACATGGTACGGCTCGCTCGGCGACGACGGGTTCGCCGAGGCCGCGCGCGTGCGTGCCGAGCTGGACGAGGAGCGTGGCCCGCGGCTGGTCTTCGCCGACGGCGACGGGGCGATCTATCTCGCCGATCTCTCCGGCGACGGGCTCGTGGATCTGGTGCGGATCCGCAACGGCGCGGTCTGTTACTGGCCGAACCTCGGCTACGGGCGTTTCGGCGCGAAGGTGACGATGCAGGGGAGCCCGACGTTCGATGCCCCGGGGGAGTTCGATCACCGCCGCCTTCGTCTCGCCGACGTGGACGGCTCCGGGCCCGCGGATATCATCTATCTCGGCCGCGACGAAGTGCGCGTCTACTTCAATCAATCCGGGAACGCATGGAGCGCTCCGCGCCCTCTGGCGCACTATCCGGACGCGGACAACCTTTCCTCGGTGATGGCCGCCGACCTGCTCGGCACCGGCACGGCCTGCCTGGTCTGGTCGTCGCCGCTTCCCCACGACTCACGCGCGCCGCTGCGCTACATCGATCTGATGGGGACCGGGCACGGGCAGGGGAAGCCGCACCTGCTGATCGGCTCGGTGAACAACCTCGGCGTGGAGACGCATGTGACGTACTGCCCCTCGACGCGCTTCTACCTGGCCGATCGCGCCGCGGGGCGCCCGTGGGCCACGCGCCTTCCGTTTCCGGTGCACGTGGTGGAGCGCGTGGAGACGTACGACCGCGTGAGCCGCAATCGATTCGTGACGCGCAACGCCTACCATCACGGCTACTTCGACGGGCCGGAGCGCGAGTTCCGCGGCTTCGGGATGGTGGAGCGCTGGGACACCGAGGAGTACGCGGCGCTGAGCGCGAGCGATGCGTTCCCCGATGCCGTGAACCTCGACGCCGCCTCGCACGTCCCCCCGATGCTCACGCGCACATGGTTTCATACGGGGGCGTATCTGCGCGGCGCGGCGCTCGAACGCGCCTACGAGGCGGAGTACTACAACGAGTACGACCCATCGCACGGAACCGCGCCGCTGAACGCGACGGACCTGCGACGGATGCGGCTCCCGGACACGGTGATGCCGCCGGGTCTCTCCCCCGAGGAGGAGCGCCAGGCGGTGCGTGCACTCAAGGGGGCGATGCTCCGGCAGGAGGTGTACGCGCTCGATGGGACCGATGCGGAGGATCGTCCGTACTCGGTATCGGAGCGCAGCTACGTGGTGCGGCCGCTGCAGAAGCAGGCGATGAACCGCCATGGGGTGTTCCTGACCCACGCGCGCGAGACGCTGGATTTCCACTACGAGCGAAAACTCTACGATGTGGCCGGGATACTGCGGGCCGACCCGCGCGTCACGCACAACATGGTGTTGGAGATCGACGACTACGGCAACGTCCTGCGCTCGGCCGCGATCGGCTACCGCAGGCGATTCGACGAGGCCGATCCCTTTCTCACGCCGGCCGACCGCGCGCTTCAGAAGCGGACGCATGTGGAGTACACCGAGGCGGTCTACACCACGCCGATCGTGCTGGACGACGTCCACCGCGCCCCCGCGCCGTGTGAGACGCGCGTCTACGAGCTGCTGAAGACCACGCCCGCGGCCGCAGTCCCGTTCATCACCAACCTCTTCGGATTCGCTGAGCTCGAGACAAAGACGCAACAGGCGAGCGACGGCGCGCACGACATTCCGTACGAGGACGTCGACGGCGCCGGGGCGGTTGCCGCGCATCCGTACCGCAGGCTGATCGAGCACACGCTCACGCTGTATCGGCGCGACGATCTGAACGGCCCGCTCGCGGCGGGGACGAACGGGAATCTCGGCCTTCCGTACGAGAGCTACCGGCTGGCGTTCACCCCCGCGCTCGTGACGGCGCTGTACGGCGCACGTGTCGACGATGCGCTGCTCGGCGGCGAGGGGGGCTACGTGCATGCCGACGGCGGCGGCGGGTGGTGGATCCCCTCCGGCCGCGTCCACTATTCGTTGAATCCGGCGGACGCGCCCGCCGCCGAGCTGGCGAACGCGCGAAGCCACTTCTTCCTGCCGCGCCGCGCGCACGATCCGTTCGACAACAAGCACTTCGTGGACTTCGACGCCTACGATCTTCTGCCGGTGGAGGCGCGCGACGCGCTCGGCAACGTCACCACGGCGCGCACGAAGGACAACCTCGGCGCCGACATCACGGCCGTGGACTATCGCGTGTTGATGCCGTGGATGACGGTGGATCCGAACGGCAATCGTTCGGCGGTGGCGTTCGACGCATTCGGCCGCGTGAGCGGCATGGCCGTGATGGGCCGGCACGGCGAAACCCGGGGCGACTCGCTCGACGGTTTCGTCGCCGACCTCGACGATGCGTCGATCGCGGCCTACATGGCGGACCCGTTCGGCTCGGGCGTCGCGTTGTTGAAGGACGCCACCTCGCGGTTCGTGTACGACGTGCACGCATACGAGCGAACGAAGGGGGAGACCGTGCCGCAGCCGCTTGCCGCATGCGCGATCACGCGCGCGACGCACGCCGCCGATCTGCCGCTCGGAACGCCGAGCGAGATATTCCATGCCTTCAACTATGCCGACGGTCTCGGACGTGCGCTGCAGACCAAGGTGCAGGCGGAGGCGGGACCGGTGGTCGACGGTGGGCCCCTGGTGAGTCATCGGTGGGTTGGATCGGGCTGGACCATTTACAATAACAAGGGGATGGAGGTGAAACGGTTCGAGCCGTTTTTCACCGCCACCCATCACTTCGAGTTCGCCCGCGTGGAGGGGGTCGGCTCCACGACCTTCTACGATCCGGCCGGCCGGCCGGTTGGGACGCTGCATCCGAACCACACGTTCGAGAAGAAGGCGATCGATTCGTGGAAGACGATCTCGTACGACGCGAACGACACGGTGTTGATCGCCGATCCCGCAGCCGACCCGGAGGTCGGGCCGCACTTCGCGCGGCTGCCGAACGGGGCCTATCTCCCCACCTGGTACGCCGCGCGCATCGGCGGGGTGATGGGGGGCGCCGAGAAACGTGCCGCGGAGAAGGCCGCTGCCCACGCGAACACCCCCACCGTGGTTGTGACCGACGCGCTGGGCCGCACGGTGCTGACGATCGCGGACGCCGGCGGCGGCACACGATACGGCACGCGCACGGTGCTGGATGCGGAGGGGAACCAGCGGGCGGTGATCGATGCCGCCGGGCGGACGATGGCCACGTTTGCCCACGACATGTTGGGGAATGTGGCGCACGCCGTGAGCATGGAGGCGGGCGAACGGTGGACGCTGAAGAATGTGAGCGGCGACATGATACGCACGTGGGACGCGTTGGGGCGCGCCGTGCGTACGCGCTACGATGCGTTGCACCGGCCCACGCACGTGAACGTGAAGGTGGGTGCCGCCGCCGAGTTCCTCGCCGAGCGGATGATCTACGGCGAGGCGGTTGCCGACGCGTCGCGCAATCTGCGGGGTCACCGGCATCTGCACTTCGATCAGGCCGGCGTGCAGACGAGCGCGCGGCTGGACTTCAAGGGGAATCTGCTGGAGGGATCGCGGCGCGTCAACATCGAGTACAAGGGGAGCACCGATTGGGCCGCGCTCGACGCTGTGGGCGATCCTGCCGCCGCGATCGCCGCCGCCGCTCCGGCGCTGGAGACCGAGATCTTCACCGCCTTCACGCAGTACGATGCGCTGAACCGGCCGGTGATGCTCGTGACGCCGCACAACGCCACGACGCTCCCGAACGTGCTGCAGCCGGTCTACAACAGCGCCCAGCTCCTCGACAAGCTGGACGTGTGGCTGCGTCGCCCGGCCGCGCCCGCCGGACCGCTCGACCCTGCGACGGCGGACCTGCACGCCGTGACGAACATCGACTACAATGCCAGACGGTCGCGTGCACGCGTGGAGCTGGGGAGCGGGGTGGTGACCACCTACACCTACGACCGCGAGACGTTCCGGCTGATGCGTTTGCGCACGCGGCGCGAGGTCGGCTTCGCGGCCGACGAGCGCGACGTGCAGGACCTTGCGTATACGTACGATCCGATCGGCAACATCACGCGCATCCAGGACGACGCCGACATCCACAACGTGGTCTTCTTCCGCAATCGCCGCGTGGAGCCGAGCACGGAGTACACGTACGACCCGCTCTACCGCCTCACGCAGGCGACCGGGCGCGAGCATCTCGGGCTGACGATGGGGGCGCTCGACGCACCGGTGCAGCCCGGCGACTCGGACCTGCCCCGCACCGGCATCGCGCACCGCGGCGACGGCGATGCGGTGGACGTCTACACCGAGGCGTACACATACGACGGCGTCGGGAACATCCTCGAGTTGCTGCACACGGCCTCGAGCGGAACGTGGCGCCGCAGGTACGACTACAGCGAGCCGAGCCGAATCGAGCCGGGGCTGAAGAGCAATCGGCTCAGCTCCACCAGCCTTCCCGGTGACGTCGCGGCGCCGTACGGCGCCGCATACACCTACGATGCGCACGGCAACGTCACGCGCATGCCACACCTGCCGTTGATGGCCTGGGATTATCGCGATCAGTTGCACGCCACCTCGCGGCAGGTCGCCGGGGGCGGGGCGACGCCGGAGACGACGTACTACACGTACAACGCGACCGGAGAACGCGTGCGCAAGGTGACCGAGCGCGCCGCACCGGCGGGGGGGACTCCCACGCGCATGAAGGAGCGCATCTATCTCGGGCCCTTCGAGATCTACCGCGAGTTCGACAACACCGGCGCCGGGATCGATCTGGAGCGCGAGACGCTGCATGTGATGGACGACGCCCGCCGCGTGGCTCTCGTGGAGAGTCGCACCGTGGGGGACGACGGCACGGCCGCGCGCCTGGTGCGGTATCAGTTCGCCAATCATCTCGGCACCGCCGCGCTGGAGCTGGACGACGTGGCGCGCGTGATCTCCTACGAGGAATACCATCCCTTCGGCAGCACCGCGTATCAGGCGATGAACGCCGCGATCAAATCCGCGGCGAAACGCTATCGCTACACGATGAAGGAGCGCGATGAGGAGACGGGGCTGGCGTATCACGGCGCGCGGTATTACGCCGCGTGGCTCGGGCGATGGGCGAGCGCCGATCCGTTGGGGCTTGTGGCCGGACCGAACGTATACGCCTATTGTCGTTGCAACCCGATCATTCTGCACGATCCATCCGGCATGATCGGGGAAGGCCCTACTCAGCCACCACCGGCAAACATTCCGGCTCTGGGACAGTTCGGGCACGTCACCTCATACAGCCGACAACCGCGCGCAACGTATGCGATACCGGGGAATCGGGCGTCGATCCAGACTGAAAACGAGCATGTGTTGCCCGGCGCGCAGTTGCGGCTGCTGCGCAACAATCCGCGAACCGGTCAAACCGATTATACGCCCTCGAGTTATCGGAACGATGCGACGGTGCGGGTGGAACGGGCGTTCGCACTGAACAAGACCGCCGGCGGTCCGACGACGGACAACGTTCGCTCGGCGAATCTGACGGCGCGGGTGGCGGCCGGTGGCGGGATCAGCCTCAATCAGGATATCGTTCTTCCCTCGTTGGAAAACGCTCGTCGCGCTCGCGATGCAAGCGGTTCGGTCGTGACCGATCACGCTCTCAACCGTGGCGCGCTCAATCAACTGAACAACCTGTTCGGATCGCAGACTCTGTCGGAGACGGCCGCGGAGCTTCGGGCATATCGTCCCTCGCTCGGCGATCGAATCCGATCGGGCATCAGCAATGCCGGCCAGCGCATCGGCAATGCCGTGCAGCGAATCAACAATCCGACGACGCGGGCCGTGGCGGCCGCCGGCGTCAGCGCCGCTGCGCGCGCGGCGTCGCTTGGGCGCGCCGGTGTCACGGTTGCCGCCCGTGCGCTCATCCCCGGCTTCGAGTATGGAGAGAGCGTGGTTGCCACCGGGGGGCATCGTGTGCTCGCGGCTCAGGCGTCGCAGGCCGTGCGCGTTGTCTCCACGGGCGCTCGTGCGGTTGCCGCAGCGGCATCCGCGGCTCCGGCTGCGGCCGCGGCAACGGTTGTCGCCGGTGGAGTAGCCGGCGGCGTCGTGGGCCACTACGTGGGGCACGCCGTGCAGAACGCCACCGGAAGCAGGACGGCGGGCGTCGCCAGCGGCACGCTTGCCGGAGCCGCCACGGGCGCGGCGGTGGGTGCGGTGATCGGCTCGGTGGTGCCGGTGCTCGGCACGGCGGCCGGTGCGGTGATCGGCGGCGCCGCCGGTGCGATCGGCGGCTTTATCGGATCATTCTGGTGATCCCATTCCAGGAACGCAAGCAAACTGAAGCACATACATATTCGGGAGTAGAGTTGTGAAGAACGCAACGTATCCAACCTTTCGGATCACCGGTCACGTGATCGATGCGGCCACGCAATCGGGGATCGCCGGCCTGCGCGTCGAGGCGTGGGACAAGGACCTGCTCGTCAACG
>CAZJYH010000043.1:0-3159 GCA_964549365.1 uncultured Alphaproteobacteria bacterium | reverse complement strand
CGATGGGCGATTTCCTGATCGAGTTCACCGAGGCGCATTTCCGCGAGCTGTTCTTCGATCGCCGTCCCGATCTCTTCTTCCGCGTCTTCGACGGTGATGCCATTCTGATCGACACGAGGAAGAGCGTGTTGACGAACCTGGAGCCCGGCGCCTCCGACGTGATCATCGAGATCACTCGATCCTCCGGCGCGCCCGGCGGCACCGACTCCACCGAAACCCTTGCAACCGGCGACACCGGAGGCTCGGCGACGACCGGCGGTTCGCTGCGCGTGAGCGGAACGGTGACGTACGCCGACGGCTCGCCCGCCCGTTCGCTGACGGTGCGGGCGTTCGACCGCGACATGCGGTCCGAGGAGTTGCTCGGCGAGACGCTGAGCGGCGACAAGGGGGAGTACGTGATCTTCTACACGGCCGCGCAGTTTGCGCGCGCTGAGAAGCGGAGCGCGGATCTGGCGGTGAAAGTCCTCTCCGGCGCCGCCACGGCGTCCGGGGCGGTGCTGTACGAGCCGAGCCTCGACGACGTGCTCTTCAACGCGCCCGACGACGCGGTGGTGAACATCGTCCTGCGCGTCGACGATCCGAGCCGCTCCGCCGAGTATGACGCGATCCTCGCCGACGTGACCACCCTTGCCGGCGACGTGCCGATCGGCGAGCTGCGCGAGGACGCAGCCGTGCGCGACATCTCGTTCCTCGCCCGCGAAAGCGGCTGGGCCGCCGACAAGCTGGGGCACCTTGTGGTGGCCGCGCGCCTGTCGACGGTTTCCAACATCACGCCGGAGTTCTTCTATGCGCTGCTGCGCGAGAACACGCTGCTCGCCGTCGAGCCCGGTGCGTTCACGCGCGCGCGATTCGCGATCACGCTTGCCGACGAGACGTTGCCGCTCTTCTACGACATCGTGCTCTTCGCCCGCACCGCCTTGTTCGAGGCCGTCCACGGCGCCGTTGCGCACCACACGGTGAAGCGTGCGCTTGCCGATGAGCTCGAACAGATCGGGACGCTGCTGGACGGCTTCCGCGCGGCAGCGGAGGCGTACGTGAAGGATCAGGCGCCGGCGCGGCTTCGGGAGATGATCGCGCGCAATCTGGTTGCCGGCACTCACGACGAGGTGTTGAAGATCCTGAGCGAGGATGCCATGGGCGACATCCCGGGACTGATCGCGCGGCTGGCGAACGTGAACGTGCTGAGGCCGGAGACCGACGCGGAGGGCCTGCATGCGACGATGCTGCTCGGGGAGATCCTCGGCCGCGACGCGAAACTGGTGGAGGCGGTGAAGGAGGAGCATGGGATCGACACGCCCGACGCGATGCGCAAGCTGGCCGGGTTGAACCCGACCGCATGGCGCGCCACGCTTTCGGCCGCCGCAGCGCGCACGAACGTGAGCGTGCCGGAGGGAGTGATCGCGACGCAGGCCTCGCTGATGGCCCGGAAGCTGGAGCGGGAGTTCCCGACGGCCGCGTTCGCGGCACAGCTCGGGCGCGCCGCGGCTCAGGGCGCCGCAGCTCAGGGCGCCGTGGCGCACGGTGTGCCGGCGAACGATTCCGTGCATGCTCCATCCGTCCCGCATGCGGCCGAGATCGCAACGCTGCTGGAGGCGTACCCCGAGATCGATCTGGCCACCACGAACATCCCCGAGTTCCTGCGTGCCCGCGCGACCTCCGCGAAGAGCGGCGCGAGCGCAACCGTGAAGGCCGACGACGGCGTGGTGAGTTCGATGAAGATGTTGCAGCGGCTGTTCAAGTTCGCGCCGACGTATCGCAAGACGATGGCGATGGTGCGGGCGGGCATCGGCTCGGCCGCCGACATCGCCGCGCTCGGCGAGGAGCGCACGGTGCGTGAGCTCGCGGCCGACGATCTGTTCACCGAGAGCGAGGCCCGCGCTGCGTTCCGCAAGGCGTCCGACGTGCACGCCGCCGCCGCGTTGATCGCCTCGGAGATGGCCGCCGCCGTGCATGCCGGCGACGTGCACGCGCTCGGCGCCGGTCCGCGGGCCAAGACGCTGCAGGCGGTCTCGGGCGACTTCCCGGATCTGAAGATGCTCTTCAAGCTGACCGATGTCTGCGAGTGCGAGCACTGCCGCTCGGTCTACAGTCCGGCCGCGTACATGGTGGAGGCCATGCAGTTCCTGAACAAGCGTCGCGCCGTGGACACCACCGCCGGCAATGCCGCGGTGAACGCGCGCGATCTGCTTCTGTCGCGTCGTCCCGATCTGGGCGACATCGACCTGAGCTGTGACAATGCGAACACGCCGCTGCCGTACATCGACATCGTGTGCGAGCAGTTGGAGGAGCAGGTGGCGCCCGATGCGGGGATCTCGTTCAGCGGCGCCGTGGCGGAGGGGAAGGCCTCCGACGTGCCGGATCTCGTGAAGACGTTGACCGATGCGGGGCTGCCGTTCACCGCGAATGCCGCCGTGTTCGAACGCGACCGGAACAACAACTTCATCGTTCGCGACGAGAAGGCCGTCTGTGCGATCGTTCCGACCGGCGTCGACACCTGGAAGATCAAGCGTCTGCGCCAGACGTATCGAAGCGCAGCCGAGCTTGCCGCCGCTCCCGAGTACGTCAACAAGGCCGCGTACAACACCCTGCGCGGCGCGAACATCGCGTTCGACCTGCCGTTCGATCTGGACCACACCGAGACGCGGGAGTACTTCGGGAAGTTCGACATCCCGCGCGACGAGCTGATGGCGGCGCTTGCGATGAGCGGCCTGCCGCGCGATCACGAGATCGCCGCCGATGCGCTGGGCCTGAGCGACGCCGAGCGCGCGCTGATCGTGAATGTCCGTGCCGACCTCGCGCATCAGCAGGAGTACTGGAACACGGGCGCGGCCGATCCGACGACCGTGATGGCGGTGGTGGACGCGTTCCTGACGCGGACGCGCCTCGAATACGCCGATCTGGAGGAGATGCTGCGTCTGCGATTCGTGAACCCGGGCGGCACGATGTTCATCAAGCATGCCGACGCCACGTGCAACACGGCCACGAAGACGATCGAGGGGCTGGCGCTTGCGGGGCTCGACAGGTTCCACCGCTTCATCCGCCTGCGGCGTGCGTTGGGATGGGATGCCCGCACGCTGGACGATGCGATCATGGCGCCGCGCATCGGGGCGGGCGCGCTGAACGACGGCTGCCTCGTGGCCCTGCGCGATCTCTCTCTTC
>CAZJYH010000042.1:14290-16125 GCA_964549365.1 uncultured Alphaproteobacteria bacterium | reverse complement strand
GGGACCATCAAGTCCGCGGTCGGCATCGGCACGCTGCTGGCCGAGGGGATCGGCGACACGATCCGCGTGTCGCTCACCGACGAGCCGGAACGCGAGGTGGAGACGGGGAAGGAGATCCTCCGATCGCTGGGCCTTGCCTCACGCGCGGTGGAGATCATCGCCTGCCCGACGTGCGGACGCCTGGAGATCGACCTGTTCCGCGTCACCCGCGAGCTGGAGGCCGCGCTGCACGGCGTGAAGAAGCCGGTGAAGATCGCGCTGCTCGGCTGCGTGGTGAACGGACCCGGCGAGGCGTCGGAGGCGGATATCGGCATCGCCGCCGGCAAGGGCGTCGGCATCCTCTATCGCAGGGGAGAGGTGGTGCGACGGATCAAGGAGGAGGAGATCGTATCGGCGGTGCTGGAGGAAGTGGAGAAGTTCCAGCCCGAGTGAGGCGCCGGATCGACTCCGGCCCTGAAGAATCAGCAACGCCCTTCCCACATCGAGCGGGAAGGGCGTTCTCATATCAAACGATGCCGCGCGCGGCGCGAGCTCAGATCGCGATCACCTGCACGCCCGCCACGTCCGCGGCGATCGCGTTCAACGCCGCGCCGAAGCGATCGGCCCCAAAACGGGCGATGAAGAAGATCGCGCTCAACGACCGCTCCTGAAGCACGCCCCCCGGCAGCAGGAACGCGCGCGCCGCGTTCACTCGATCGATCTCGGTCTGCTGCTTCTTTCGCAGCGCCGCGGCGAGGCGCCTGGCCATATCCTCCATCCCCTTCGACGCTCCGGCGGTGGCCGCGCCGAGAGCCTTGGTGAGCGTGGGATCGATGGCGGCCGCAAGCGGCTCCAACTCGGCGGCGGCCTCGGCGATGCGGGCAAGCGCGCGATCGCGGGCCGCCTCGATCGCTTCCTGCTCCCCCTGATCCACCAGCAACGCGGCCGCGTCGAAGCGCTCGGCCAGCAATCCCTTCAGGTCGATCCCGACGGACTCCATGACGCGCCGCACCTTCGGCTCGGTGAACATCACGAAGGGGCGCGGCCCGACAGCGGGCGCGGAGAGATCGAACAGAGCGTAGGCATCACGCACCTGCCGCAGATAGGAGATCTCGCTCGGGCCGCCGAGATACAGCGCCGTCGGGAGGATCGCGTCCTGCACGATCGGCCGCAGCGCCACCTTCGGTGAGAACCGCTCCGGCGCCGTGCGCGCAAGCGCCGCCGCCTCCTCGAAGGTCATCCGAAGGTCCGTCCCCTTGATCGCATACCCGCCGCCCGCGAGCACCTCCAACGCCCGGCGTTCTCCCTCGTGCGTGATGAACAGCGCCCCGGGCTTCGGCTCGATCGGCGTCGGGATCCCCATGCCGGCCAGCCGCGAGGTGCTCTCGGTCAGCGCGGCGAAGAGCGCGTCGGGCGCGGCCGCCTCGCGCGCGAAGACGTCGGCGGCAAGGCCCTTCAGCGCGGCATTGCGCGAGTTGACGAGCACGAGGTTCGTGTCGCCGAGCAGAGCGTACAGATAGCGGGCAAATCCATCGGCCAGCGTGCGCGCGCCGGTGTAGGCATCCACGAAGGCCCGCAAGGCCTCCCGGCCGAACTCCGTTGCAGGCAGCAGCTCGCCGAGAGCGTCGGCCAACGCACCGAGCCCATCGGCGTTCACCGCGCGATCGCCCACGTGCAGCGGCCGTGCGTCACCGTCGTCGTACCGCGCCGTGGCGGGCACCCCGGCACGGTCGAGCACCGCCACGCCGCGCACCTCCTCGAAGTCGTGATCGTCGGCCTCGATCCAGAACACGGGAACGAACCGATGCTCCGGGTGCAGGCGCGCCAGCTCCGAGGCGGCGCGCACGGCGCCGATC
>CAZJYH010000042.1:0-14280 GCA_964549365.1 uncultured Alphaproteobacteria bacterium | reverse complement strand
TCGCCTTGTGGAAGGTGTAGAGCGGCCCGCCGCCGATCCCCGCCTGCTGCCCCGTCACCACCGCGTAGACGTCCGGCTCGGCAAGCAGCGCCGCCGCTGCAACCGCGCTCGCGGGGGCGCCCCAGGCGGCCAGATCCGCACCGACGGCATCGGCCAGCGCGCGCCGCGCCTCCGGGGTGAAACGCTCCGGATCGCGAAGCGATCGAAGGCGCTCCAACGGATCGGCGAGCAGAAGACCGTCGACCGTTGAGCGTTCCTGTAGAAAGGCCGGATAGCCGGGCACGTCGGAGAAGGGAAGGATCTGGGCGGATGCTGCGGCTTCGGCAGGGGCCGGCGTGGGAAGATCCGTCTGTGTGTGTTCCATGACTAACGCTTGGTTACGCGGCGCCTCGGCTGTTCGGCGCCGTCGGCGGAGGAAGACGTACGGCCCTCGGGAAACATGTCGAGCAGAAGAAGATCGCCGCTGACGGGTGTCGGCCCGGGGAGCGCCGCCTGCGCGTGCGCTTCCTTTTCCTCCCATGAACAGAGGTCGTAGATCGGACACTCGAAACAATGCGGGCGCTGCGCTTTGCACACGCGACGTCCGAACAGGATCAGGTCCACATGAAACTGCCGGGCCTTCCCCTTCGGGATGATCCCGCGCAGCTCGTGAAAGGTCTTATCCGCATTTGACGTCGCCACCATGCCGATGCGATTGACGACACGGTGCACGTGCGTGTCGACGGCGCAGATATCACGGCCGAGCGAGAACATCAGTACGCACGCGGCGGTTTTCAGGCCGACGCCTTTCAGCTCGGTCAGCTCGGCGAGCAGTTCGTCATCGGACGCATCCTCGAAATGTTCCGGCTCGAACGAACCGTAGCGATCGTGCACAACGGCGAGGACGTTGATGATGGTGCGGGCCTTCTGGTCGGCCAGCCCGCCGGATCGGATCACGCCGGCCAGCTCATGGCGATCGGCTCCGGCCACCGCTTCCCACGTGGGATAGGTCATGCGCAGGGCACGATACGCGCGCGCGCTGTTTGCATCCGAGGTGTTCTGCGACAGAATGGTGGCAACAAGCGTCTCCATGAACGTCGCGTCCGCGTTCGGAATACTCTTCGTTTTGATAAAGGCGCGCAGGCGTTTGGCGATCGCGGCGGTTCGCGTAATCCGATCGGAAGGTTTCGGCGGAGTGCGGGTTGCGGCCATGCAAATTCCGTGGTTAACGATGCACCATTCGGAACACTCTGCTCTTACAACGAAGTGTAAAGAGATGCGAGAGAGAAGGATACCCCGAAAAAATGAGATGCCCCTTGACGTCACCACACGTCAAGGGGCATTCCCCTACCTCTTTTGTTTCACCACCACAACGAAAGGAGTATATATGAGAGAGAAGTCCTGACAATCCTACACTGTCCCCATACGTGTAAGACCATCATAGAGAGGCTTTCTATACTCACGCTGTATTACGCAGCGAAGAGGTTCCACTTTCTATGTCAATGCGCCCCATGTTATTATCAGAGCGCAACGCATTTACGTATGCAAACTTACGACTTCACGTATGGCGATGCAAGCTCAGATCAGGATTTTTTTACGTCAGTGCCGTAACCATCGCCATTTCGCCGATTCCTTGTCACGCATTCTTCATCTATGACGCATGCATATGCAGCATAGTGTGATGTGCCGTGCATTCATCCTTCTGCGAGCGGACCCGCCGAAGGTTACGGGCGATTTCCGGCTCATCGGCCGCTGCTCCGGCGTACGGCCAGCGCAAGCCCGACGGCATCGATCTTCGGAAGGTAGTAGTATCGTGCCGCGAGGCTCTCCGCCAATCTGACCGCCTCCGACCCCTCGCCGTAGGTCCGGCGTGTGTCGATCACGAGCGTGCCGACGCCTTCACGCCGAAAGGCCACGGCGATCGTATCCAGCTCCTCACGCACGTGCCGCCGCCGGATCTCCATGATCATCCCGGCGGCGTTCTCCACGATCGGCACGTTCGCGCGCCCGTCGGTCAACAGGATCACCAGCGCACGCTCCGATCCCTTGCGACGTTCGGAGAGAACCATCCCGAAGGCCTTCATCAGAGCGGCGGCCAGCGGCGTGCCGCCACCGGTCGGGAGCACATCGAGCGAACGTTTCGCGCGCTCCACCGAACTCGTCGGCGGCAGCAACACCTCGGCGTCGGAACCCCGGAACGCGATCAGCGCCACGGTGTCGCGGTTGACGTACGCCTCCTCCAACAACTGCGTCACGGCCCCCTTCGCCTCGCGCATCCGGTTGGAGGCCATCGAGCCGGAGGCGTCAACGCAGAAGATGTAGAGGGTGCCGGCACGTTCGTTGAACTTCTTCACCCGCAGATCCTCCGCGCGCACCACCACGCGCGGCTCCCCCTCACGGCGCTCACCGCCGCCGCGACGCGAACGCTGGTGCGGTGCGGCGGCCCGCAGCGTGGCGCCCAGCGCGATCCTCTTCCCCTGCGGCGGGCGGGCGGGCGAACGCGTGTGCCGGCCGCGCAGCCACTGATCGCGATCGCCGTGATGGCCCGAACTCTCGGAGCGGCGCACGCCGGGAAAGAACCGGTCCATCTCCGGCAACGGCGCGTTGAACTCGAGCGGATCCTCGACGTGCTCGGCGCCCACCGAGGCATCACCCCGCGCGTCGCCGTGCGGCCCGTCGTGCTCCTCCTCGCGCTTCGAAGCCTCCTCCCGCTGAGCACCCTCCCCGCCGCTCTCGTTCCGATCGACGCGGGCAACCCCCTCCTGCTCCATCGGGCGAGACGCCGGGGCATCCTGCTCACCCACCGTTTCCGACTCCGCCCCCTCGCTCATGCTTCTGGGAACCAGCACCGTCGCGATCGCGAACTTCACGTCGACATCCTCGATAACGCGCGAGCCCCGCAACGCGGCATGCGCGCGCGCGGCCTTCGCGGCCAGAACATCGGCGCGGTTGCCGGCCACACCGAACATCATCGCCGCCGATATCAGCTGCTTGATCACCACGGGCCCCACGCTGATGAGCCCGTGGAACGAGCGCGCCGTTACAACCTGCGCGGCCAGCGCGCGTTCTGCCTCGTCATGGCGATCGCACACCGAGGCGGGATCGGCGCGATAACTCTCCAGCCGCCGCACCAGCATGCGCGCCTGGTCCACGCCGATACGGCGCTCCTGCGCGAGAAGGAACGCAACGCGATCGGCAAGCCGGAACGGGATCTCCCGTTCGGCCGGGAACGCGGTCCCGATCAGTACGAAACGTGCGGGGTCGCGCATGCTGAGGCTCTCGCGCTCACAGATCACCCGGCCGGTCTCGAGCGCATCGGACACCGCCGTCAGGCCGCCCCCTTCCAGCAACGGGATGTCGTCCACGTAGAGAATGCCGCCGTCGGCCTCGGCGATCAGCCCGCGCGCGCCGCGCCGTTCCCCGGTCGCAAGCGCGGTGTCGAGATCGAGCCCGCCGATCAGCCGCTCCTCGCCGACGCCGACCGGAACCTGCACGAACGGCATCGACGGGTCGACGTGCGTGCGGGCGAAGGCGCCGAAGCTGCGCATCAGCGCGGATTTCCCGCTCCCGACCGGGCCGCTGAGCAGCGCGCCGCGCAGCGTCGGGTCGATCAACAGACAGAGCAGCGCCCGGCGCGCGACGGCATAACCGGCGAACGCGGTGAGCGGGAAGTAGTATCCGGGTGCGGCGGGGGTCACGTTCATCGGGGCGATGGTGGTCACTCCTTGACGATCTTCTCGATCGCCTGCGCGATGCGGCTTCCCGGATCGCTGATCTCCAGCGGATCCTTCCGCAGACGATGCCGCAGCGCCGGCGGGGCCACAACTCGAACATCTTCGGCGGCCACGGCGTCACGCCCCTCGAACGCCGCGTTGGCGCGCGCTGCGCGGGCCATCACCAGCTCGCCGCGATGCCCGTCGATCCCCAACTCGGCCGAGAGCGCGGCGATGGTGGCGAGGAATCCTTCGCCGAGGGTCACCTTCCGTACGGACGCCTGGGCCGCCGCCACCCGTTCGCGCAGCTTCACGGTCTCAGGTTCCCACTCGGCAACGAACGCCATGGGATTGTCGTCGAACGCCATGCGTCGCTTGACGATCTCCACGCGCCGCTCCACGTCGTACTCCGTTTCGATCGAGGCGTACAGCCCGAAGCGGTCGAGCAACTGCGGCCTGAGCTCCCCCTCCTCCGGGTTGCCGCTGCCGACCAGAACGAAGCGCGCCGGATGCCGCACGGAGATCCCCTCGCGCTCGACGACGTTCACGCCGCCGGCGGCGACATCCAGCAGAAGGTCGACGAGATGATCCTCCAGCAGGTTCACCTCGTCGATGTAGAGGAAACCCCGGTTGGCGCGGGCCAGCAGCCCGGGCTCGAAGCGCTTGGCACCGTGCAGCAGCGCATGTTCGATGTCGATTGTGCCGGCCACACGGTCCTCGGTGGCGCCGAGCGGAAGATCCACCACCGGCACATCGATCGTCTCGGTCTCCATCGCGGCGCCCTCTGTGCAGGCGGCGCACAGCCCACACGGATCGCCGGGGGCACTGTTGAACGGACAGCCGCGGATGACCTCGATGCGCGGCATCATGCCGGCCAATGCGCGCACCGTTGTGGACTTGCCGGTGCCGCGATGCCCCATCACCATCACGCCGCCGATGGCCGGCTCGATCATGGCGAGCAGCAGCGCGCGCTTCATCTCCTCCTGAGCGGCGATGGCGACGAACGGATAGACCGGGGGCTGCGTACGGTTCGACATGCGGGGAGTGTTGTTCGATCGTGAGAGATTCAATCGCGTGATCGCGCGCGCCTGCAGCACGAGGCGCCGGGAACGTGCCAAGATAGGGAACGCACCCTCGATGCATCCATCCACGCTTGCATCAGGTGGTATCATCGGCGCCCCCGGGCTCGACGGCGTGCGGTTGTTTCGTAGATTCGCCGCGTGCGAACGATCCCTCACAACCATGCGTTTACCATGCGCCTGCGGGTATCCCCCGCGATGACCGCCCGCTTCTTCGACTGCACGATCCATCCGGTGTACGCGACGTTCGCCGTGGTCGAACACGGCGAGTATGCGGCACGACAGGCGATCCTGCAGTTCCTGGAGGCCGAAGAGGATGCGGTGGGAACGCACGTGGCGTTGGAACATCTGGCATCGGCGCCGATTGGAGCGGTGGTGGAAATCACCGCGCGCGTTGCGTCGGTGGCGGACCGCACGATCATCTGTGAGATCACGGCGTTGTGGGAGGGGGTGGTGATCGCCCGGGGCACGCAGACGCAACGCGTGGTCGACAAACGAAGACTTGCCGAACGGATGCGAACCCTGACGGAACCGAACACTCGAAACGCTGACGGAACCGAATGATGCCCGAGGAGTTGACCCTTTCACAGATCGGATTGCTGGTGATCGTGGCGTTGATCCCGATGGTGGGATTCGTGATGACGATCTCGCATGCGCGCAAGGGGGAGACCCGGCGCGAGCAGCGCCGACGCAAGAGCCACGGCCTGCTCTTCTGGGTCATGCTCCCCACGATGGCGGGCGTGTTGACGGTGGCCGGCTACACGGCGATCCTGCCGAGCATCTTCGGGCTGATCGGCGTGATATCGCTGGCCGGCACCACGTTCCTGAGCTGGTCCATTCAACAACGGCACGAGGAGCGGTGACGGCATGGCCGAGGCGTTCGAGGACAATTTTTCCCGACAGGCGCGCGAGTACGCGCGGCATCGCCCGGGCTATCCGCCGGAGCTGTTCGCGTTCATCGCCGCGCAGTCCCGCGTGCATGAGACGGCCTGGGACTGCGGGACCGGCAACGGGCAGGCGGCGCGCGGCATGGCGAACCACTTCGCGCGAGTGATCGCCACCGACGCGAGCAGCGACCAGATCGCGCACGCCGAGCCGCACGAACGCATCACATTCCGCGTGGCCCCCGCCGAGCGGAGCGGCCTTGCGGCGGAGTCCGTCGACGCCCTCTCGGTGGCGACCGCGCTCCACTGGTTCAACCTGGAAGGGTTCTACACCGAGGCGCGGCGCGTGCTGAAGCCCGGCGGCGTGATCGCCGTCTGGAGCTACTTCAATCATGCGGTGGATGAGCGGGTCGATCCGGTGGTGAAGCGTTTCGGGCACGAGATCGTCGGGCCGTACTGGTCGGTGAACCGCAGCTATGCCTCGCTCCCGTTTCCGTTCGAGGAGATCGAGCATCCGGGGTACACCATCGAGGCATCGTGGTCGCTGAACGATCTCGTCGGGTACCTCTGCAGCTGGTCCGCCACGCAGAAGTTCATCGAGACCCACGGCCGCCATCCGATCGAGGAGATCCGCGCGGAGCTTGCCGAGGCCTGGGGCCCGGAGGAGACGGTGCGCACGGTCCGATGGCCGTTGACGATGCGTGTCGGGCGGCGCGAGTAACGCCCGCCCCCGCGCTCACCCTACTTCGCCGCCATCGCCAGCGCCGCCGGCAGCGCCAGCCGCGCCCACTCCGCGTACATCGCTCCGGAGGGATGCAGCCCGTCGGCGGCGACGAGCTCCGGGCGATCGGCCGCCGTGCGGGAAACGGGCGTCACGTCCACGTAGCGCGCCCCCATGCGGGCGGTCTCCTCCCGGTTGATCGCGTTGAAGCGGTCGATCGCACGGCCGATCGCCGCGCGCTCCTTCCCCTCGGCGAACGGCGTGACGCCCCAGTCCGGAATCGACAACACCAGCACGTGCCCCGCCGCGCCCCCCGCATATCGTACCGCGCGCGCCAGCAGCACACGAAACTCCGCACGATATTCGGCGGTGTCGCGGCCGCGATATTGATTGTTCACGCCGATGAGCAGCGACACGATCCCGTACGTCCTCTCAGGGGGCACGGCGTCGATGCCGGCCAGCAGCTCGTCGGTCGTCCAACCCGTGCGCGCGATGATCTCCGGCTCGGCAACGTCCGCGCCGCTCGCGCGCAGCAACGCGACAAGCCGGGCCGGCCAGCGGTCATCGGCCGAAACGCTCTCGCCGATCGTGTAGGAGTCACCAAGCGCCAGATACCGAAGCATGGGATTCGATGTGAGCTGCGCCGCGCCGGGCTCACCGGCCCTGCACGCTACGCCGAGCGTTGCGATGAGCATGAGGCCAGGCACAAGGGCCGCGCGGATGATCCTGAGGGCGGACGCGAGGGCCCGCCGATGGAAGAAGAGATATACAAGCCGAACAGGGTTCATGGCGACCATCCTTTCCGGGACGTACGAGGCGGCGGCCCGTTGGGATTTGCCCGCGGTCGCCGAACCGGCTACATCGCGGCCGCGCCGATGAACTCCGCCAGCAGCCCCTGGAAGTGGTGCACGCCGTTCTCGCGTTTGACGCTGAAGCGTCCCTGATCGTAGGCGCCGGACTGCATATTCCGCCACACGTCCTCGCACAACTCGATGTCCTCCTGCTGGATCTCCTCGCTGAAGGGGATCGAGCCGCGCATGCGGCGATGCGCCTCCTCGCTCGCGCCGCGCGGCAGATACCACTCGAAGAGCGTCACGGTACGGGCGTGATCCAGCGGGATGATCACGTTGACCTGCACCATCCCCATGTAGATGTTCAACATGAAGTTCGGGAACACCCAGAAGTAGTGCGCCTGATCGTCGCCGTCGACGGCGCTGTAGCGGCGCAGGCGCTCCTCGCCGGGGCGATCGCGGAACGGTGCGTACTGCGAGGAGTGATAGCGATACGTGTCGACGCGATACTCGCCGTACTCCAGTTCCTTGTTCAGGCCGGGATGCGCCACCGGCACATGGTAGCCTTCGAGGTAGTTGTCCACGTAGAGCTTCCAGTTCGCGTCGAGATGGTAGTTCCGGCGTTCGACGAGCTCGAGCGTCGAGAAGTCGAACCGCTCGGTGTCGCGCACGATCTCGCCGAGCATCTCGTGCAGGCCGACGGCGCCGTCATCGAGGTTCACGAACGCGAACGCGCCCCAGGTCTCCACGCGCACGGGCATCAACCCGAACTCCTCCCTGCAGAACCCCTCCACCCCCTCGAACTCCGGCGCATGATGAAGCGAACCGTCAAGGCCGTACGTCCAGCCGTGATACCGGCACTGCAGCGTGCGCCGATTACCGCATCCCTTCGCCACCACTCCGGCCCTGTGCCTGCAGACGTTGTGGAAGCCGCGCAGCACGCCGTCGCGGTCGCGCGTCAACACGATCGGCACGCCCACCACGTCGACGGCGACGAAGTCACCGGGCTCGCGCAGGCGGTCGAGCGACGCGGCGAACTGCCAGGTGCGTGCGAAGATGCGCTCGCGTTCGATGCCGAGCATTGCGGGATCGGTATACCAATGCGCCGGTATCGTCCAGGCCTTTGCCAGATCGGGTTCGAAGCGGAAGGGGGTACGGTTCGGCATGGTATCGTTTGCGTCGTGAATCGTTGGAGCATTGCGGCCGGCGCGCGGAATCCCGGCCACGAGGCGCGTTCGACGGCGCGCAAAGTTACGGCACGGCGGAGAAAACCCCGGGCGATCACACCCCCCATCATCGCCCGCTGCTTGATCCGCTGTTGCAATCACATACCGGCGAATGGATGCAACGAAGCGATGTTTTTGCGTAGGTTCTGGGTTCCGCCTTCACGGCGCGCGGGAGACGCGCTCCCCGCGCCCTTACGATCCATGGATATGGCCTTCGTCTCGATTCTCTGCTCGCTTCATCTGACCGTGCACCCGGGCACCGACACGCTCGGGCGTGAACGGGCCGTGATGCACGAGTACATGCGCCCGGCCGTGCAGGCCCACGTCGACAGCCTCCCGGACGTCGCGCGACCGATGCCGACACCGGCACCCGCTCCGGCCGACGCCCCATCGAGCGCGCGCGCCGACACGATGGCCGCGCCGACGGGCGAGGCTCCGCTCCCCGCTCCTGCCGACACGGCGATCGTGGCGGGCAATCGCGCCCAGTACGATCCGTTGCCGGGTCCGCTGGATATGTTCGCGAACATCCCGCACGACTGGTACACCTATGCCCGCACCACGTTCACGCTGGACAACCTCCCGATGATCGGCGGCATGACAGCGCTCACCGCCGGTCTGGTCATGACCGACTACGAGTCGTGGCAGCCGTTCAAGAAGGTGTATGAGTCGTCGAAGACGATGCGCGACGTGAGCGATATGTTCGTGCAGGTCGGCGACGGCAAGTTCCAGTTCGGACTGGCCGGACTGTTCGGCGTCTACGGCTTCATCACCGGCGACACAACGGCGCTGCGCACGGCAAGCCAGACGGTGGAGGTGATCCTCGCCTGCGGCGGCGTGGTGCAGTTGTTGAAGCACGTCACCGGCCGTGAGAGCCCGTTCACGGCCACGACGCCGACGGGACGTTGGGCGCTTTTTCCGAACCAGGTGGAATACCACAAGCACGTGCCGCACTACGATGCGTTTCCCTCCGGCCATATCGCCACGGCGTTCGCCACGCTGGTGGTGATCATGGAGAACTACCCTGAGCAGAAGTGGATCGGATGGATCGGCTATCCTGCGGTGGCGATGGTCGGCGTAGGCCTCGTGGCCACAAGCATCCACTGGTGGAGCGACATTCCGCTCGGGCTGGCGCTCGGCTACAGTTTCGGCAAGATCGTCTCAGGACACAACCAGCCCCCACCGGAGGCGGGCACGCCGCAGTTCGGCGTCGCCGTCACACCCGACGGCTCACCGGGCATCGGCATGTCCATTCGCTGGTAGTCGCGCACGGCAACGAATCGCGCTCCGGCGCCCACACTTCACCGGCTTCGCCAACTGACGTGATCTCCGTTCAACGAACTTCCCCGCGGCACTCCCGCGGCACGGTGCTCATGGCCGCGCTGCTGCTCTGTGCGGCGTGCCCCGCGCTCACGGCAAGCGCACCGGCGAACGACGAGCGCGCCGCCCGGATGGACGGCACCGCGCCGGATTCCTCGATCGCGGACGGCGCGCACGCGGTCGACACGACCACCACTACCGTGCCGCCGACCGACACGGTCGATTCCGCGAGCGGCGGCAAGGGGATCTTCGCGAGGCTGTTGGACGACTTCGGCCGACAGGCGACCTCGCCGTTTTCGATGACGCGCGCCGAGGCGATCGCCGTGGGCGGGCGCCTGCTGGTGGAGACGGGGCTGCTTCTGACCGATGAGTGGTTCGATATCAACGCGCGCGAAGTGCGCCGCAGCAACGACTGGGTCGACAAGGCCAGCCCGATCGTCACCACGCTCGGAGGCACCGCCGGCTTCGCCGGGGCGGGCGTATTCGTGGGCTACAGTCTGCTGTTCGGCGACGCCTATGACCGGCGCACGAGCGAGTTGCTGGGCGAGGCGATCGTCACCAGCGCGGTCTGGACGCGGGCGTTGAAACTGGTTGCCGGCCGTCGGCGCCCGGCAACGTTCGGCGACGGCGACTATCGCAGCGGCTCGAAGTGGATGGGGCTGCTGCAGGAGATCCGCAATCCCGATCACCGCCCCCCCGGATGGTTCGATTCCTTCCCCTCCGGCCATTCCACCACGGCCTTCGCCATCGCCACGGTGTTCGCCGAACGCTACAACGAGACGCCGGTTGTGCCGGTGATCGCCTACACGCTCGCAACGCTGGTGGGCCTGAGCAGGATGACCGAGCACGCGCATTGGGCGTCGGACGTGTTCGCGGGGGGACTGATAGGATATCTGTGCGCGAAGGATGTGGTGGTTCACGGCGGTGAGCATCCCCCGCACGAGAGCAGCCTGATGCGCACCGACGCACCGCGCTTCTCGCTGGGTGTGCGGCCGCTCGAAGGGGGGGGGGCCGCTCTCGGTCTTCAGATCGTGTTGCGCTGATCGCCCGCGGCGGACACGACACGCGGCGCGGCATCCTCGGCATCGTACCCCTGCAGACGAACACGCCAGCACGGCACCGCGTCACGATAGCGCACGTATGGCTCACCGAATCGCGCGATGAGATCACGTTCCTCGGCGGGGCGCAGTATCCAGTTCCAGACGGCGCCCCCTGCCGACGCGTACAACAGCACCAGCCACGACCCGAACCAGATCCCGACTGCTCCGGCCTGCGCCACGGCGACAACCGCCATCGGGTTGCGGATGTAACGATAAGGACCCGCCACCACAAGGCGCCGCGCGCAATCCAGCGGCAACGGAGTGCCGCCGCCGATCGCCGCCATCGTGTACGCACTCCACACGGCACAGATGCTGGCAACACCGAAGAGCAACGACGCCACGACGTGCCGGCCGGGCAACTCGATCGCATCGATCCCGACGCTCCGCTCCGCGGTCGTGATCAGCCACGGCCCGAGAAAGAGGAACAGACACCAGAGCACCAGCATCTGCGCGAACGTCTTGGCAAGATTCCATGCGGGCGATGCGTCGCGCGCCACACGAAAGATGTTCGGGATCATCGCGCCTCCCCGGAAGCATGGAGCGCCGCCGCCACGCCGGTGCCGATCATCGACACCGCCATCAATGCCGCGCCGAGCCACGCGCGATCGGCAATGGCCGCGAGTCCGATCGTGTGCAGCGTGGAATAGGCCACCGCTCCGAACGTGCACCAGAGCACCGCGCCCGCGCGGGGCAGCCCGCGGCGCGCCGCGTCGGCACCGATCAACGATCCACCGATGAAGAAGATTGCGTCGGGAATGAGATAGGAGAGGATGGCGTTCTCGTCGGTGAAGAAGAGCGAACGGGATGCGGGGACGATCGCAAGGAACGCCCACCACGCGGCGGCGCCGACGCCCTGCGCCGCCAGATACAGCACGGCAGCGCGGCGCGCCCGGCTCACGACGGGCATGGATTATCTCCGGCGACGCCGGCCCCCCGGTGCATTCGGATCATGGCTTGTACGCATAGTGCCAGGGTTCGCGCGGGAACGCCAACGGCCCTTCGAAGCGCGCACCCGAGGTCTTCACGGCCTCCTTCAGTTTCGCCGTCCACCCCGCGCGGTCCCACTGGCTGCGGATCGATGCGGTCTCCGTCCCCGCCACAACGCGGTTCCCCTGCATCACCACGAAGTCGAACGCGCGAAGCTGCCCGTGCGCGGAGAGCCCGGGAACCGCCACGGTCGGGATCACGGAAGGACGGAACCGCAGCAGGAACTGCCGGAATCGCTCCAGCGTGCCACGCGACGGAAGCGCGGCGAAGAGCGTATCGTTCATCACGCGTGCGCAGGCGGTCATCAACGAGCCTGCGGCCGAGGTGACCGATGGGGTCTGATTCCAACTGGCCACCTGATCGCGCACGGTGCGCACTTCCAGGTTCGCGCGCAGCGAATACCCCGGGTTGGCGGTGCTGAACGCGGTGCGCACCTTCTCCACCTCCTCCAACACGCGCCGGAACTCGACGGACTTCCGGAAGCGCTTCTCCTGCACGGAGGTCCAGGCCCACTTCGCGCGAATCTCGCGGCGCGTCCTCGCGAGGTAGTACTTCAGCGCCAGCAGCTGACGCGGCAGACCGTCGATCGCCGGCAGCGTGTTGCGCACGCGCGCATCGAGCCCGCCGGCCGTGACGTCAACAAAGCCGCGAATCCTGATCTCGATCTCGCTCGGCAGCGATGCGTACGGGTCCAGCATCCAGCTCAGTCCCCAGGCATCGCCGCAGTCCTCGTTGAGCATGAACGCGTCCGCGGCATTCGCCTTCACGGAGGCGGGCGCCAGCCAGGACGCGACGAACATCCCGAAAAGCAGCACCGCCGGAATCGACGAAACGCGGCGATGCGATCTGATGATTGATTGGAACACGGTCATCCGACTATCACTCGAGTGGGTGCGCGGACGGACAAGTTGTCCGAACGCAGGAAGCCAGCAACGCCTTAAAGTACGGCGCCGCACCGCCTGCGGGCAACTCTGTGCGCGATCGGCACGGATTGCGCGGACGGAACGGGCCGCTCCTGCTATATTGGCCCTCTTCGGCCCGGCGCAAGTCGCGGCCGTTCCCACACAGAGTTCAACCAACTGAAGACCGATGTACAAGCTGATCGCATTGTTCACCAGGCCCGAGAACGTCGAGGAGTTCGATCGTCATTACGACGAGGTTCATGCACCGCTGATGAAGCAGGTGCCGGGGCTCGAACGGCTGGTGGTGACACGGAACCCGCGCGCGTTCGGCGGCGACGCGCCGTACTACCTGATCGCGGAGATGCACTTCGCCGATAAGGATACGTTCAAGGCCGCGATGGCGAGCGAGGAGAACAAGGCCGCCGGGAAGGACGTGATGGAGTTCGCCGGCCGGCTCGTCACGATGATGCACGGCGAGGCGGCGGAAGCCTGACGGCCATGCCGGTCGAGCCGGCGTGGATGCGCAGAGACAGGGCAGCAGAGACCGGCAATCGAACGCCCTGCTACGCTCCGCGCAGGCTTCGCATGGTGAGCTCCCACGCGGCGATGCCGAATGCGACCGCCACGTTGAGCGAGTGTTTGGCGCCGAACATCGGGATCTCGACGGCGCCGTCGCACTCGGCCAGCGTGGCGCCGCCGACCCCCGTGATCTCGTTGCCGGCAACGAACGCAACGGGCGCGTCGAACGCCGGCAGCGTGTCGAGGCGTTGACCACCGTCGGTGATCTCCAGCGCGTGAACGCGGTACCCTTCGGCCTTCAACGCGCGAACGGCCTCCGCGGGATCGGCGTAGTACTGCCACGGCACCGTTTCGGTGGCCCCGAGCGCGGTTTTGGCGATCTCCTTCCGGGGCGGCACCGGCGTGAAGCCCGTCAGCACCAGCCGGGCGAGCAACATCGCGTCGGCGGTGCGAAAGCAGGAACCCACGTTGTACAACGAGCGGACGTTCTCCAGCACGCCGATCACCGGGTGACGCGGCATGAGAAGAGCATCTTCCGGGTTGATCCGTTGCTCGGCGATCTCGGCGTGAATCAGTTTGCGCATGAAGTTCGAGATGTTGACATCGACGGAAACGAAGTTACGACGGCGGCGATGACTCCACCCGCGAGGCGAAACGATCAGGATGATCACAACCCAATCCGACATGGCGACTCCGGAGACGATACCGTTCAGCAGAATCCGCGCCGCGGCCCGCTGCACGATGCTGTTGATTGCAAGCGCGCTGCTGCTCCCGATCTGCGGCCTGCCGATCCTCCTGGCCGGCCTGTTCGGCGCGCGCGCGCGATTCGCCGTGGTGCTCTTCCTCACACCGTTCTTCTGTCGTGTGATGGCGTGGTGCGTCGGGCTGCGCACGTCGATCGTCGGCCGGCGGAGCCGCACGGCGCTGGTGTTCGTGGGCAACCATGTCACCTATCTCGACATCCTCGTGGCGGGGATCGGCGTGGGGGGCGTGTTCGTGTCGCGCCACGACGTGAAGGACTGGCCGGTGATCGGCATCTTCGCGCGGCTTGCCGGCACGGTG
>CAZJYH010000041.1:10241-16138 GCA_964549365.1 uncultured Alphaproteobacteria bacterium | reverse complement strand
AACGTTGCCGGAGGTGCCCGTGACCGTGGCGAACCGGGGCGCCGGTGCCTGGGTCGACACGCTGGAGCTGAGCCCCGATGGTGCCACGATGCGCATCGTCGGCGGTCTGCGCGGCGTCACCGATCGGACGGGGCTTCTCGTTCTCGGCGTGACGCTGGTTGACGTCCGCGATTCGGCCGGCGTGACGATGCTGACCAACGGTCGAAGAATTGCCGGCATGCCGTTATACCGATACGAGGTGGACATGCCCGCCATGCCGCGCCTGAGCCACATTCGCCTGGAAGTGCAATGAAGACGCGAGCGATCATATCGAATCGAATGCCGGTGCCGCGATCAACGGTCGTGATGGTCCTTCTCGCGTCGTCGTGTCTGCTCGTCGCCGTTGCCGCGTCGGCGTGCCGGGAGGGCTCCGCCAGAGGTGGGGAGATGCCGCACACGCCGACGGTGGTGAGCGTTCCGCGCCCGTTGCCGTCGGACTTCCATCGCGGCGTGAACCATGCCCATATCCACAGCCGCGGGCACGGTTACGGATCGGACGTTTCGGCGAACGAGCTGGATTCGCTGCGCCGGCTGGGCGTCAACTGGATCGCCATCACCCCCTTCGGTTTTCAGGAGGGCGCCGGCGCCGATCACCTCGTCGGCTTCCCGCAGGATTCGACGCGCCCGCGCCGGGGCGATCCCTCGATGACCGCGCACGACATCGGCCTGGAAACCTCGTCGGCGCATCGCCTCGGCATCCGCGTGGTGCTGAAGCCGCACCTGTGGTCCAACGACTTCTGGAACGGCGGCGCCTGGCACGGCTCGGTGGATCAGGCCACTCCGGCCGAGCATCGGCGGTGGTGGGAATCGTACCGGGCGTTCGCGCTCTTCTACGCCCGTGTTGCCGAGACCGCGCGCGTGGACCTGTACTGCATCGGCACGGAGCTGGTGCGGATGACGATGGGGCATGCCGACGAATGGCGAGCGTTGATCGGCGACATCCGGCGCGTGTATCACGGCAAGCTCAGCTACGCCGCGCACTGGGAGCGCGAGTTCGACTCGATCGCGTTCTGGGATGCGCTGGATTACATCGGCATCACCGCGTATTTCCCGCTTGCCGTGTCCGACTCCGCAAGCGTCGACGACCTCGTGGCGGCCTGGAAGCCGCATCGTGAACGGATCGCCCGGCTGGCCGAGCGGACCGGCCGTCCGGTGCTCTTCCTCGAAGCGGGCTATCGACCGGCTACCGGAACCTATCAACAGCCCTGGTTGTACGACGGCGGCACGCCGGACGAGGCGATCCAGGCGCGCGCCTACGAGGCGTTGTTCCAGGCGTTCAGCGATCAACCCTGGTGGCACGGCGTCTACTTCTGGAAGACGTTCACCGACCCCGCGCTTGCCGCGCAGTACGGTGAGGACATGGGCTTCTGTTTCCGCGGACGCGCCGCGCAGGGCGTGGTGGCCGCCTGGTACGGCGGGGACAGGAAGTAGGTGGAAGTCGGAAGTCAGAGTGCGGAAGGCAGAAGTAGGCGCAGGTCTTCAGCCTGCGCCATATATAATACCATGGCACTCTTGACGTGCAGCACCCCGGGGGTGCATGCGTTGCCCCATCCTCTGCCAACGTATTGAGGGACGGGACACGAGAAAAACGGCATGCATGCAACATGACCGCGAGAAGTACGAACGGAGGCCGTGGGGATCGGGGGAGTAACGCGCGACGCGCGGACGTGTGGAACGAAACGGGCATCAACCGGCGCGATGTCTTCAACCAATCAGATCGCACGAAAATCGATATCGCTATGGCAGTGGACCGTGAGGAAGCGTTGCGTCTGTACATCGAGCGTGTGTCGGTGCTCGAGCGTGAGCGCGGAAGAACGCTGGCGCTGGACGAGATGAAGTCCGTGGCGCGCGATCTCGGCATCAGCGCCGACGATCTCGCCGCCGCCGACGGTGTGGCCGCCGCGCACGTGGAGCGCGGCGTTCGATTCCTGGAGTACCGTCGATGGGACGACGCCATCGCCGAACTGCAGAACGCGCTCGTGCTGGTCCCCGGGTCGCTGAATGTGACACACGCGCTGGCGAGCGCCTACGCCGGACGCTGGCGGGCCGGAGGCAATGCCGACGACCGCGCGCGCGCCGAAAGCCATGCCCGCGATTGCCTCCAGTTGGATCCGTCGCACACACCGTCCTATGAGCTGCTCAACGGCCTCGACGCCTCCGCCGGAGCGCCGCGAGCCCGCAGGATCTCCCGACGCGCCGTTATCGCAATCACCGCAAGCTTCCTGCTGATGCTGCTCGCCTTCGTCGTGGTTGCGGAGGTGCGGCGCCATCACCGGCAGACGGTTGTGGTGGTCGAGGAACCCGATCGATCACCAACGCCGATGGAGCCGGTCTCGGTCGGTGTGCCGGAGCCCTCGCGCGGGCCGGCGCCGATGCCCATCACCTGGGAGTGCGCGCGTCCCGAACTGGCGAACGTGGAGGTGTCCCCCTTCTATTCGAAGGGGTGGCTGGACGGCTTCAGTTTCGTGAACACGGGGGGGCGTCCGATCCATGAGGTCGTCTTCCGCATTCGTGTCTCGGGCGAGGAACATGAGATCGTCGCGAACGAGCGAACGATCACGACCGGCGAGAACATCATCGTGAAGGTCCCGAGAGGATGGGCGAGGGAAGGGATGGAGATCGAGGGGGCGATCGTCGGCGTCAGGATGTAGCGGCGCACTGCGCGGCATGCGCCTCCCGGTTCGCCTCGTGTCGAACGCGGCGGCGGAACATGTGAAACGGCCCCGATCGTGTCGCAACGATCGGGGCCGTCTTCGATTCACGTCCGCTTGTACGACGTGCCGCGCATCTGTTTGTGGAGCTGCTTCCAGCGTTCCTTTTCGGCACGCGCCGCGCTCTCGTCGGTGCGCCGCTCCTGATAGGCAAGCTCGCGCTGCAGCTTCTGATAGCTTCGCAGTCGGGATGCGTCCAGCGCACCGGACTCGAGTGCCTCGCGGATCGCGCACCCCGGCTCGTTGCGGTGCGTGCAGTCGCGGAAGCGGCAGCGCTCGGCAATCTCCTCCACGTCCGTGAACGTTCCGTCCAGCGCCTCCTCCCCTCCCCACACGCCCAGCTCGCGCATTCCCGGCGTGTCGATCAACACCACGCCGCTCGGCAGCACGATCAACTCGCGATGCGTCGTCGTGTGCCGTCCCTTGCCGACGCTCTCGCTCACGTGGCCGGTGCGCAGCACGTCGCGGCCCGCGAGCGCGTTGGTGATGGTGGACTTCCCGACGCCCGATGAGCCGAGCAGCGCCGCGGTGCGCCCCGGCCGAACGTGTTCCATCAAGTCCGAAAGGCCCTCGCCGGTGACGGCGCTCAACGCCACCACCGGCGTGCCGAACGCAACCGCCTCGGCCTCCTCGACGCATGACGCCACGTCGGCGCAGAGGTCGGCCTTGTTCAACACGATCACCGGTTGCGCGCCGCTCTCCCATGCCACCAGAAGATAGCGTTCGATGCGACGTACGTTGAAGTTGTCGTCCAGACCGCTCACGAGGAACACCGTGTCGATGTTCGCGGCGATCGTCTGCAATGCGCTCCGGCTCCCCGGCACCTTGCGGGCGAAGAGGCTGCGGCGCGGAAGCACCGCGTGAATCGTTGCGCGGCCTTCATGCTCGCGCGTGCTGACCGCGACGAAGTCGCCGACGGTCGGCAGATCGTCACGCTCGGCGGCGTTGTGCCGGAAGCTTCCGGCGATCTCGGCCCGCAATTCGCCGGCCGCCGTGATGATCACGTACGCATTGCGATGTTCGAGCGCCACGCGCGCGGCGCTCATGCCCTGTTCGGCGTAGGGAGCGAATGCGGCCGCAACGGACGCGTCCCACCCTGGTAGTTCCTGGTGCATTGGTATGCGATTCCTCGATGTGAATATGCTCGTTGCGTCGGCGTATCACAGAGGAATTCCCTGTTCATTCACGATGGATGAACATGCGTCGTTGAACGCGCGGTTGTGGAGGTGCGATGTCTGACGAGGTGTGCGCGGCGAAGCGCGGGATCAGCGAAGCACGAACAACCGTGGGAGAGCCTCTGCCCTGGTTCCGGCGATGACCGGAACGGCCCCCATGTCCGATATTCTATTGGTCGTTGCCATGATCTCCTCCTGGTTCTGCTTCGTGATTGAATCGGTTCGTTTGCGATCGCAATCAACGACGGTCCGCACATGCCGTGCCGCGCCGAGCTGTCGATCGGCCCGCAATCTACAACGATGTGCCGACGTAATTCGCATCAGGTCGTTCTGTCGTTGCACTGAACATCCGCTGCACGGCAACCTCGAGGCGGGGGACAAAGTGTACTCGTTGACCGGAGGAGTCAGTGGTGGTACCTTTGTGCCGCGACCCCCGCGGCGCCATCGACACAGGGCCCTGAATGGGGGGCACATCATGATGTACTGTCGATCGTCGAGATGCCGAAATTTTTTGACGCCGTGTAATGGCTGCGGGTGCGCGGCCTGGTTGCATCTGTTTTGAGTTCTGTCGTATTAGGTGAAGGAAGAACTGCCATGCGTTCATTCGGATTCAGGGGATCATACTTCTCCAGGGTCGTGCTGCCCGTAGTTCTGGTCCATGTATGCTGCGCCGTTGCCGGCGCGCAAGGGACCATCCCCGATAGTTTGTGGGTGCGGCTCGACGATGACAGCAGCACGATTGCCCGCATCAACCGGCAGGGAGAAGTGCTCCCGGCCGAATGGTTCGTGGCCGGCTACAAGTTTCAGATGTATGCCGACTCCACCTGCGAAACCGATTACCACATCACCGCGTTCAAGATCAACGATCACCGTTGGTGGCTGCGCAACTGGAAGAAGCGACGCACGGTCAACGCCGAGGCCGATCTCCAGAGCTTCAACAGCCGGACAATCGATACGGTGCTTCACGCCGGCGACGTGGTGTCGTTCGTGCGCGATCTCTCCTGGCGCGATCCGCGCAGCGGTATCACCGATACGGGGAACTACAAATCGTTCGACACGCTGACGTTCTCCGTCGAGCTGGTGCGCGCCGGCGACAGCTCCCGCATCGTGCTCATCGACAGCATCGGGATGATGCCGCGCATCACGGCCGGTGCCCCGACGATCTTCGGCATGCGGCCGGTCATCGCGCTGGTTGATTGGACGGTTCCTACCTCGCTCGACGGTGTGCGCGCCTTTCTGCGCGTTCGCGCGCGCGCGCGCGGATCGGGTGACTACCACTTCACGCGAGTCGAGGAGGTTCAGGTGTGCAAGTGGCGTCAACCGCCCGATCCGTACTACGTCGAGTACCTCAGGTATCTCGGGCAGGACTATGCCGCAAAGCCGATCGTTTCCGGGAAGGAATCGCCATTGGAGTCGAAGCTGCTTATGGCTCACACGGCAGAGGCACGCGACATTGTGACGGTGGATTTTGCATCCGCGCCAAGCGGCGAGTCGACATCCCTTGCGATCTACGATGGTGCGGGCCGCCTGCTCTTCTACCCGTACAGCTCACCGGCGTCGAACGGAGGGCGCGAGCATATCACCCACCGCTTCGAATCGAGCGGACTGTATTTTATCGCGTTGCTTCACAATAACCGTATCGTCGCCGCCAAGTCCGTAGCCATCGGGAGGTGACCAATGAAGACCTCGCTGCGCGTACTTTTTTTCGTCACCATCGTCGTCACTCTATCAAATCATATTGTCTCGGCGCGTGGGCAGCGTATACCGTTGCCGCCGTCGTTTCATGGTGGTAACGCCGGTGCCTGGCTGGGCAACGGTCCACTCTTCGGCTTCGATACGCCCCTCGGAGGAGACTTCTTCGGAGGTCTCGGGACGGGCGGTGCCGTCGGCTCCGAATGGGATCCGATCGGGAGCGGTCCCGGCGGAAGCGGCAACGCCTATCCTTGCCCCGGCAATTGCTGGACTTCGGTTC
>CAZJYH010000041.1:8778-10231 GCA_964549365.1 uncultured Alphaproteobacteria bacterium | reverse complement strand
CATCCGAGCGATATGCAACTGGGCGTCAACGAGTGCATCCGGATAACTCCACCGAAACTGGGCACAGCACCCGAATGCAAGGACGAGTTCGGTCTCGGTTGTCGGTATCCGTAACGGATGCGGGAGGACGGAGGACACCTCAACTACAACTACTATGGGCGGGCGCTTCATCAAACGATGGGGCGCCCGCTCCCGCTTTGGTGATACATGCGCGTTGTTGTCCTGCTGATCGTCAATATCGCATCATCGTCTTCCGCGCTCCGCTGCGTAGATTCGTGCCATGAAATCATACCGTGAAGAGATAATGATGCACACGAAGAGGACCGTGGAGTTCGTGCGCATCACCGATCGCGTGCGGGCCGCCGTGCGTGCCTCCGGGATCCGCGAAGGGCTCTGCCTGGTCAATCCGATGCACATCACCGCGAGCGTCTTCGTCAACGACAACGAGTCCGGACTCTGGCACGACTTCGAGCAGTGGACCGAGAAGCTCGCGCCGCACGAGCCGATTGCACAATACCGCCATAATCTCACCGGCGAGGACAACGCCGACGCGCACCTGAAGCGCACGCTGATGGGGCGCGAGACGGTGTTGGCGATCACGGACGGTGACCTCGATCTCGGGACATGGGAGGAGGTGTTCTACGGCGAGTTCGACGGCCGACGCGACAAGCGCGTTCTCGTCAAGATCATCGGCGAGTGATCGCACGTTGCATTCCATGCCGATCGCCCCGCCCCGACCAGCCAGGCCGAACAATGCCACGAGCAGGAAGAAGCAACTCGCCCACGGGGGAGATACGCAGGCGGCTCATCCAACTGCGCGACAACGCGTATCTGGCGAAGATCGGCGAGCTGGTGCCGTCGACCGACAACATCATCGGCGTGCGCGTTCCCGATATTCGCGCCCTTGTCAAGGAGTATGCCGCCGAACATCCGGAGTTGACGCCGGAGGATGCGTGCGCGCTGCTCGACGAACTCTGCGCCGATCGGTGCCGCGAGGAGATGCTGTTCGGCATCTTTCTCGTGGCGCGCTTTCGTCGGAAGCTCGATGCGTCGATATGGCCACGGATCGATCGATGGGTTGACGCCCTCGACAACTGGGAGACGTGCGACCAATTGGCGATGAACATCGCCGGTGAGCTTGTTGCGCGCGATGCCTCGTTGATCGACGAGCTGATCGCGTGGACGGCGTCGCCGAACCCCTGGCGTCGGCGATTCGCGGCCGCGTCGACCTCCGTGCTGAACCAGAAGGGACGGCGCATGGCCGCCGAGACGCTGCGCGTATGCGAGCCGTTGATGCTGGAGGCCGACCCGCTCGTGGGGAAGGCGGTGGCCTGGGCGATCCGTGAGGCCACCGAATCCGATCCCGACGCGGCTCAGGCTTTTTTGCGGCGGTGGAAGGGGCGCACGCCGCGCCGTATCTTCCGCGAAGCATGCGGGAAGTTGCCCGAAGAGG
>CAZJYH010000041.1:6316-8747 GCA_964549365.1 uncultured Alphaproteobacteria bacterium | reverse complement strand
ACAACGGAGCGTAGCGCGCCCCGGACTGCGGTCGCACGCATGCCGTTACGTTTCTTCCCTTCCCTCGATCGTTCCGTACACGCGTTCCGCATACGAAGGATGATGACTCCATGAATCGTACGATCTCCATCCTGCTCCTGCTGCTGGCCACGATCTCGACCGCGATCGCGCAGGAGATCGAATCCGAACCGTTCGACGAAAGCGAATACGAGGGGGGGATGCGCGTGATGCGCGACTATCTGGAGAACCTCGATCGGCACGGCATCACGGCCGAGAGCATCCGCGATGCGTGGCTTGCCGGGCGTGAGCTGCGCACGAAGATGGGGGGCGCGCGTCCGCTCGCCGCGTCGTGGGAATTCCTCGGGCCACGCAACAAGGGGGGGCGGATGACGGGGCTGGGCGTGTCGATGCAGGACACCAACGTCTGGTATGCCGTGGCCGACGGCGGCGGCATCTGGAAATCCACCGTGAGCGGCCGCACGTGGGCTCCGATCGGTGATACGCTCCCGTCGCTCAAGATCCGATCGCTCGCCGTCTCGCCGCACGATGACCGCCTCGTGCTCGCGGGGACGTACGAGGGGCTTGTCTACCGCACGGCCGACGGCGGCGGCACGTGGGCCGTGCTCACGCCGCCGAAGAACACCGGCAGCATCAACGACATCCAGTTCGACCCGGTGCAGAAGGACGTCGTGATGCTCTGCGGCGGGGCCGGGGTCTACTATTCGGGCGATGCCGGCGTCACCTGGACGCTGTCGAGCGCCGGGGCGGCGAGCATGGTGGCGTTCAATCCCGTGAACAGCTCCATCATCTATTGCGGCCAGCACGACGGCGCCGGTTTCGCACACATCCGGCGCACTACGAACGGGGGGATCACCTGGGACGATGTACTCAAGCGCCCCGCCGATCAATACAACGTCGTCGGTGTACGGCTGTGCGCCTCACACCCGCGCGTGGTGTACGCGCTGATCGAATCGGAGTCCAAGATCTACCGCTCCGGCGACGGCGGCGACACCTGGAGCCCGCTTGCCGCGCAGCCCGTGCGCAGCGGATACGACCGCGGCTTTCATGTGTTCGATGTGGATCCGTTCGACTCGAACATCGTGTTGGCCGGCACCACGTCGCTGTTCCGTACAACCAACGGCGGGGCGAGCTGGGATGCCGGCGACACGGTGAACAAGGAGCTGCATGTCGATCAGCATGCGATCCTCTTTCCGCGCAACATCCCGGGGCGGGTGATCGTCGGCAACGACGGCGGCGTCTACTCCAGCAACACGTACCGGAACACCTACATGGAGTGGTCCGACCGCAACCGCGATCTGGTGACGCTGGAGATCTACAACTGCGCGCTGCATCCGGAGAACGTGGACACGTTGATCGTCGGCTGCCAGGACAACGGCTACGACAAGTACACGGGCAATCAGTACAACTGGCGGATCGTGGGCGGCGACGGCTTCTGCACGCTGTACGATCAGGAGCAGCCCCGGTACTTCTACCACGAGTATATCTATATGAACCTGCACCGTGCCGACGATGGGTTCATGCAATGGTCGCCGAAGAAGATGCGCGGCATGCCCACCGACTCCTCCGGCAACGGCTTCTACTCCGGCATCGTTCAGCCCGAGCGGGTCGACTGGTACGGCCAGGCGGTCGCGATGTCGCCGGCGGATTCGAAGGTGCTCTACGCGGGGACGAATTTTCTGTACCGGACCACGAACCGCGCCGACAACTGGGCGCGCGTCTCGGACCAGGAGTACGGCGGCGGCGGCGATTTCATCACGACGATCGCGATCGCCCCGACCGATGCGCACACGCTGTACCTCGGCACCGCGAACGGCATGGGCTACCGCGTGAACGATGCCGGGGCGGCCAAGTCGGTCAACATCACGCCGAGCGGCGGGTTCAACGGCCGTGTCCGCTCGATCGCCGTTGCGCCGACGAACCCACAGTTCGTGTTCGCCGCCGGGGACGGCGGGTTCAACCTGCAGGGCGTGCGCCGCAGCACCGACGGCGGCGGCACCTGGCAGACGTGCAGCCGGGGGCTGCCGCGTGGCAGCGTGAATCGCATCGTCTTCGATCCGGACTCCGCCTCCACGCTCTACTGTGCGACCCTTGCCGGCGTGTACTTCACGCGCGATGCCGGCGATCATTGGTACCCGATGCCCGGGATACCGAACGTGGAGGTTTGGGACTTCTCGTTCCACAAGCCGACCCGCACGCTGCTGGTCGGCACGTACGGGCGCGGCGCGATCAGGGCGAAGGGCTTCGTTCCACCGGAGGCGCCGACAGGTCCTGCTTCGACCGGGACAACCGAACGAGCAATCACCGGTGGGCTGCGGGTGCTGACGCGGCAAAGCGACGGCGGCGTGATCGTGCACCTTGCCAACCCGATCGCCGAGCGTGTGACCGTGCGGATGTACGATGCGCTCGGCCG
>CAZJYH010000041.1:0-6306 GCA_964549365.1 uncultured Alphaproteobacteria bacterium | reverse complement strand
GCCGCGGTTCTTCACGACGACCTGCTTCCCGCCGGCGAGCATGAGTTCGCCCTCGGCGCCGCCGCGCTTTGCCCCGGCGCCTACTTCATCGAGGTCTCCGGCGAAGGCCTTCATCTTTCGCGTGCGTGTTTGATCGCGCGTTGACCCATGTACGGAATCATATCCCCCGGCCTTCCGCGGCTGGTGCGAACAACGATCGAGGAATTGATGGCAGCGACATATTCGACGATGCTACCGCTCGGCACCATCGCTCCGGGCTTCACGCTCGATGACGCGGTGACCGGCGCGACGATGAGCCTGGAAGATTTGAAGTCGGACCGGGCGACCGTGGTGATGTTCATCTGCAACCACTGCCCGTACGTCGTGCACGTGCGTGAGGGATTGGTGGCGCTGGCCGAGGAGTATATCCGTCGCGGCGTTGCGTTCATCGCGATCGGCTCCAACGATGCGGTCGCCTATCCGGACGATGCGCCCGAAAAGATGCGCGAGCACGCGCTGCGGTATGGGTATCCGTTCCCGTACCTGTACGACGAGTCGCAGGAGGTCGCGCGTTCGTTTCAGGCGGCGTGCACACCGGACTTCTACCTGTTCGACGGCGGGCTGCGCCTGGTCTATCGCGGGCAGATGGACGCATCGCGGCCGGGGAACGGCCTCCCGGTGACCGGCGCCGATCTTCGCTCCGCGCTCGACGCCGTGCTTTCGGGCGCTCCGGTGAACGAGGCGCAGACGCCGAGCATCGGCTGCAACATCAAGTGGAAGCGATGATGTCCGTCCGACCGCACGTTCAACTCCAACGACCGAATCACGCGTGATACCGGAGCTGCGGCATCGCGCGTTGTACGCGTCGTTCGACCGGTTCCCATCGGCGAAGGGGGCGGCCACGCACATCGCGCGAATGGCCACCACGCTGTTCGATACCATGGAGGGTGGGTTGCTCTACGTCATCGGCGGGGAGGACCTGCCGCCGTATCAACGCGAGGGGGGCGTGGAGATCGTTCGCTTCACAGGCGAACACGAGAACGTGCTCGAGCGCGCGCTGGCGTTCGGCGCGGCGCTGGACGGCCTTCTCGATCGCGCGGGGGATTCTCTCGAGATCTGCCATTTCCGCGATCCGTGGAGCGGTGTGCCGATCATCGGCCGCGGCGTCGGGGGGCGACGTACGGTGTACGAGGTGAACGGTTTGCCGTCGATCGAGATGCCCTTCACCTATCCGGCGCTCTCGCCGCGCACGCTTGCGAAGATCCGGGCCGCCGAGGAGTTCTGCTGGAGCAATGCGGACGTGATCGTCACGCCGTCGCATACGATCGCCGCCAACCTCGTCGGTCTGGGCGTTGCGGCCGGGAAGATCACGGTGATCCCCAACGGCGCCGACATCCCTGCGGTGCCGCCGCCCCGTCCGGCCGATGCCCCGGAAACCTACTTCCTCTACTTCGGGGCGTTGCAGCGCTGGCAGGGCGTCGACACGCTGCTGCGCGCGTTCGCGCTGATGGCGGATCTGCCCCATCTGCGACTGGTGATCTGCTGCTCGACGCATGCGCGTGGGGTGAAGCTCCACCGAAAACTCGCCGAACGTCTGGGCGTCGCCGAACGCATCGTCTGGAAGTATGCGCTGAACAAGGATGAGCTTGCCGGGTGGATCGCGCACGCCTACGCCGGCGTCGCGCCGCTTGCGGAGTGCTCGCGCAACGTCGAGCAGGGGTGCGCTCCGCTGAAGCTGTTGGAGACGATGGCGCACGGCGTGCCGGTGGTGGCCTCGGACCTGCCGGCAGTGCGCGAGATCGTGGTCGACGGCGAACATGGGCGGCTGGTGCGTCCTGACCGCCCGGCCGATCTTGCGCGTGCGCTCCGCGTTCTGTTGGAGTATCCGGAGCGGGCGGCCGTGATGGGGCGCAACGCCCGCGCGCGCATCGCCGAGGCGTTCACGTGGGAGCGCTCGACGGCGATGCTGGCGGAGGCCTACGCGGCGCTGCGGAGGTGAGGTGTCATTGCAGGGACGAGATGCAACACCGGTGGGCGCCCGGCATACCACAGGATCGGCGAGGGTGCCCATCGGGGATGGGGTATATGTAAACGAGTGACCATTGTGGGGGCGCGTAGCTCATGCCCACACCACCATCCGTCCCGGCCAAATCATAGTTTCGTGGGGAGTTGTGGATGGAGCAGCATAGGCTTCGTTGCTGCAATTGCATGGATGGACCATATTGCGACGCAGTGGCCGACCGAGGACTGTACACATGCAGTTTCACGAGTTCAACTCAGCAGCGAGGCGGTAATGTCCGCGATCAATTTCAATACGTCCAATCAAACGTTTCGGCAGTTACTGGGCAACGGCATCACGTACCGGGTGCCGCGGTTCCAGCGTGATTACAGCTGGACGCAGGATGAATGGGATGACCTCTTGCAGGACATTCAGGGGACGATGGTGCCTGAAGGCGAGCAGGCGCACTATATGGGATATCTGGTGCTCCAGACGCAGGACAACAAGACGTTCGAGGTAATCGACGGTCAGCAACGTCTGACCACGATGAGTCTGCTTGTGCTCGCTGTGCTGAAGGCAATGCAGGATCTGGTGGACGCGGGCGTTGAGCCGGAGAACAACACGCGACGCCTGGAGGGACTGCGCAATTCCTATATCGGATTTCTCGATCCGGTGACGTTGATCCCGCAGTGGAAGTTGACGTTGAATCGCAACAATGATGCGTACTATCGGGACTATCTGGTGCCGTTGGCGAAGCTTCCGCAGCGCGGCATCCGGACATCCGAGAAGATGCTCCGTCAGGCGTTCGAATGGTTCTATCGCGAGATACGTCGGGCCTACGGCGAGGATCGAAACGGTGCGACTCTGGCCCGGTTCATCGATGAGCTCGCCGACAAGTTGTTCTTCACGGTGATCACCGTCACCGATGAACTGAATGCGTTCAAGGTGTTCGAGACCTTGAACGCACGTGGCGTGCGGTTGTCGCCGACGGATCTGCTGAAGAACTATCTCTTCTCCGTGGTTCATCGCGAAAGCGGCCATGCCCACGAGATCGAGACTCTGGAACGGCGTTGGGATACGATCGTTGGCCGACTCGGTGGAGATAGCTTCCCGGCATTTCTCCGCATGCATTGGAACAGCCGGCGTCGCTTCGTGCGCGAGGCGGACCTGTTCAAGACTATCCGCGCCGATACCCCAAGCAAGGCCCGGGTGTTCGAATTGGTCAGGGAGATGGAGGAAGATGTCGGGGTGTACGCTGCCCTTTCCAGCCCCGAGGACAGCCTCTGGACCGACGCCCAACGGAAGCATATCGCCGAGTTGCGAATGTTCAGCGTGCGCCAGCCCTGGCCGTTGTTGCTCGCCGCTCATCGCGCCTACGACGTCGAGGGCTTCACGTTGATTCTCCGTGCATGTAGTGTGATATCCTTTCGGTATAACGTGATCGGCGGATTGGCGACGAACGACCAGGAGCGTACGTATAATACCGTCGCACAGCGGATTGCGGCCGGTGAACTGGCCACGCCGGCCGCGGGCGTGCGAGCCTTGGCCCCCGTCTATATCGGCGACGATGCATTCAGATCGGCCTTTGCGGAGAAAGTGCTCCGTACAACCGCAGCGCGCAACAAGAACATCGTGCGATACATTCTCTTCCAGATCGAGCGCCATCTGAGTGGAATCGATCACGATACGGACAGCCTCGTGTACACGGTGGAGCATATTCTGCCGGAGAATCCGGTGGGGAATTGGCCGGAGTTCAGCGACAGCGATGCCGAGGAATTCGTCTATCGCCTGGGCAATATGACGTTGCTGGAGGCCGGGCCGAACCGGGATATAGGCAATGCACCGTTCGATGCGAAGAGAGTCGTGTACCAGGCAAGCGGATTTGAGATCACAAAGCGCGTTGCGTTGGAGAATGAGCGGTGGGTTCCGGAGCGTATAGGGCAGCGACAGCGTGGTATGGCTGGGCATGCGACAAGCATTTGGCGATTAGCGCAACTGGCATAGCGATATCGATCATCCGGTTGGAATGTGACGAACGTAACATCGATGGAATACATGATGGTTGGGACGAGAACTCTTGGTCTGCTGGTATCGAGCTTCACTCTTCTCCTCGTCGCGACCGCTGCGGCGCAGCCCAGGCTGGAGATCATCGGCGGCGACACGTACGATTGGGGGAAGGTGACCCCGGGACGCCTGACGGCCGTCGTGAAGGTGCGCAACGCCGGGGATGCGGAGCTGCGCATCTCCGACGTGCACGCTTCGTGCGGCTGCACCGTGGCCTCGGTCGACCGCACGCGCCTGGCGCCGGGCGATACGGCATCGATGAACATCGCGCTCGACGCCACCACACGCTCGGGCACCGTGGTGAAGAAGGTGTCGATCGCCTCGAACGATTCCACCGATCCCTTCCGCCCGCTCTATGTCAAGGCGCAGATCTTTCGTTCGCTGGTGCTCTCGCCGCTCGGCGTGATGACGTTCACCGACGCCGTTGTCGGCGCCGAGTCCGCCGCCACGCCGATGACGATCCGCAACGCCGGCACGACGCCGTTCACCGTCGAAGTGCCGACGTTGCTCGAAGGGAGCTCGATGGCTGTCCGCGTGGACATGACAGGCCCGCGTGAGCTGAAACCGGGGGAGGAGTTCGTGTTGAGGGCGTTCGTGACGCCGAAGGACTCCGCTCGCGCAACCGGTGTGCTCCGCGTGCGGACGACGAGCAACGAGACACCGACGTTCGACATCAACATCGCCGGAACGGTGCTGGGCACGCCCGCCGCGGCGACGGCACAGCCCGCGGCCGCACGGCCGTCGCCAGCTCGTGCCGCGCCGCATCGATAGGGGCGAGCATCGGGACGAACGCGATGTGTGCAGCATGCAGTCGCGCTGCCGTGCAGTCGCGCCGCTGCGATGTGTGTGTCGTGCGTTCAAGAGGAAGGCCCTATCTTCGATGCAATAGCTGCCGGATCCATCGATCATGCCGGAGGTCAATCGTGAGCAGTACGCGTTCGGTGAAAACATACAACGCCCTTTCGGCCGAGCAGAAGGAGATCATCGCGAACAAGCGTGCCGAGGCGGAGCGCACGGCGGCGGCGTGGTGCGTCATGCTGGGCGAGCTTGCCGCGTTCGACGAGGTGGGCGATGCCGGCCGCACGCGCGCCGGTTGGGGCTGCGGCATTTCGATCCTGCTGACGATCGTGCTGCTCGTCGTCTTTGCGCCGTTGGCGGCATTGTCGGTGATCGCCACGATCGTTTTTGCGGTGATGTTCTTTCGACTGAAGAAGCGCGACGTTCCGAACAGCCTGCGCGAGTCGTTGCTGCCGCTGGTTGTGGTGCTGCGTGAGGACATGGAGAGGGATGCGCTTCTCTCGCTTCGGTTCGATCTGCGGGAGCCCACGCGGCGCGAGAACGTGAAGCGTGAGAACAAGGGGGCGGGGGGATATCCACGCGTGGAGGAGAGCTTCTACGAGAACGCCTGGATGACCGGGAGCGGGACGCTCGCCGACGGTACCACGCTCGAATGGTCCATCACCGACGGCATCCGCGAGCGTAAGGTGACCAAGCGCAATCCGCGCGGGAAGATCAAGACCAAGACGAAACACAATGTGCTGCGCATGATCGAGATGCGCGAGGCGCTGAGCACCGAAGCATATGCGCTTGAGCCGGCCAACGTGCCGCAGGGGGCGTTGCGCATGACGACCAAGGAGGGGGAGAAGCGGAACGTGGTGAAGCTGCGGCGCCGCATGATCACCACCGGGACACCGTTCCCGACGCTCGACGTCCGCGACTTCATCGACACGCTGGCCGGCGCCTATCGGCGCGTGGCGCTCGTAAAGCAGGAGGGTGAATAACATGAGCAAGTGCGCTGTGAAGCGGGGCATCATCGCCCTGCGTGACTGCGGCAACGAGGCGTCCGACGCCTGCGCCGAATGCTTGCGCCCGATCTGCGGCGAGCATACACGCGTACGCGCCACCACGCTGCTCTGCGTTGAGTGTTACGCGCGCGGCGAGGAGGCTGCAACGAAGACGTCGACGGGGAAGGCGGTGTCGGGATCGAAGGGAGCCGGCAAGGGGGCTTCCACCGGCACGGCGGGGGCCGAGGAGCGACGGCTGCGCGATGACTGGGAAGATCCGGCATGGCCGTACTACTATCGCCATCATTACTATTCCACCTCGTACTATCACCCGTTCTATTACGGCGGCTACTACGATTCGTACTACGACGACTACGATGTGCGGTCGTTCAGCCAACGTGATGCGAGCGACCTCGACGCCGACGACTCGACGGCGGGCGGCTTCTACGACAGTTGACCGTGTGCCGCGGAGTCGGCTCC
>CAZJYH010000040.1:2285-16207 GCA_964549365.1 uncultured Alphaproteobacteria bacterium | reverse complement strand
TGTGTCCTTCGCGTCTTTGCGGTGCAATCGTGTTGGACGCTGGACGCTGGACGCGGGACGCTGGACGATCGCCGGGGATGTGGCAAGTGGCGGGAAGCGAGTGCCGGGAAGCGAGTGCCGGGCCGAAGATGGTTATGAGTGATGGGGTATGAGTTATGAGGGTGTCGCGAAAGGTTGCCGTGTACCTCATGCGTACACAACAACATGCTTATCACGTTGAACCTGGAATGAGAACCTGGAACTCACACACCGCGCAACTTGGCACTTTGCACGTTGAACTTGGCACATGTTCGATGACGCTCACCGTTCAACGCCGCACGCTCACCGCTCCCCCCCTACCTGCACACGCACGGCCTCGCTCGGCATGGACTCGGCACCCGAACGCGTGACGACCTTGATGACGTATTCGTACACGCCGTCCCCCTGAAGCCGCGTGTCGGCGAACGCGCGCGCGGCGGATTCGATGGTGGCAAACTGGCGGAGCAATTTCCCGGGCAATGCACGATAGAGGATGTAGCGATACTCCTCGTTCAACCCGGCATAGCGCCAAGAGAGCGCCACCTTGTTCTCGGCCGAATCGTACCGCCCGCTGAAGCCGATCACCCCGGCGCGCATTCCCGGATCGTACGGTCGCGCCGAAACGGGCGACGCGAACTCCGAACGCAGCCCGGCGCTGTCCACCGCGTCAAGCGTGTACTCCAGCGTCTGATTCTGCTTCACCGCCCGGTCCACAAAGGCTCGCGCGTCGCGGCCGAGCGATGCTACCGAATCCCAACGCGTTTCTCCGGCGCGCCTGCGGTAGACGGTATGGCGCAGCACGTCGTCACTGGTGCTCGGCACGAACTGCACCGTGGCGGAACTGTCGTCGGCGCCGACATCCACGATCACCGGCGCAACCGGCGGAATGCGGTCCGGGCGCGGTACGGCAAGGATCGTCGAGAGCTCCGACTCATTGAAATGCTGATCGAGCGCGGTGGCGCGATAGTAGACGAACTTCGTCAGCGACTCCACCTGCACCGTGTCGTGCAGCACAGTGTCGGCGGCGGCGGGCCGGTCATCGGAGCCGTAGGATTCGATGATACTGGAGAATTCGTGGTCATCCGCGTTCGCGCGGAGAATCCGGTAGCCCATGCAGTCGCGTTCGCGATTCCGCTTCAGCACCAGCGTCACCACTCCATTCGAGTCCATCGTCCCCCTCACCCAGGCCGGCACCGACGGCGCCACCGAGTCGATCAACGTGACGAGAGCCGGTTGTGACATGACGAAGTTGCCTGCGGTGTCGAACGCGGCAACCGTGTAGTAGTTGGGCGCAACGGTGCTGTACGTTGCGTCGTCGAAACTCCGCGCGGAGGGGGGCAGCAGCTTCGGCGTGAGCGGCGTGAACGTGCCGTCGGCGATCGAATCGCGCAGCACGATGAAGCCCGCAAGATCGCCCGCGACCGGCTCGGCCATCTCCCACGTCACCGTGACGGCGCGTCCGGCCGTGGGCTCCGGGTTCGGCACGTGCGGCCGCCCCGGGGGCGTGCGATCGCGCCCCATCGCCCGGATCTCACCGATCAATTCCATATCCGCGAACGCCGTCGCGCCGTACACACGATAGAGATACGGCGTGTAGTTCCGCACCAGCGTGTCCACGTACGCCTCGGGCAACGAGTCGCCGACGCCGTCGGGACGGGCCGTCACGATCGGCAGGCGCGTGATGCGCCGGAACGTGCGGCCGTTGTCGGAGGAGCGCTCCACGGTGAACGCCGAATACTCGGGCATCGCGTTCCAGTTGATCGTGATGCTCCCGTCGTTCCCACCGGCGCGCAGCGCGCCGGTGCGTTTGGCCGGCTTCGGCGCCGTCGCGCTCACCTCGACGTACCCCGTGTCGGCGCGATACGGTGGGGTCGGCGCGGCGAGATAGACACGGTAGACGTAGCGCTTCCCCGCAACGATGTCACGATCGACGAACCGAACGCCCAGCCCCTGGGCCGCGTCGGCATCCCGGTCCGCGGCAAGCATCGCCAGCCCGAAGCGCATGGCGAAACGGCTCCTCCGCTCCTCGATGGCAGCCAGGTCGTCGGCCGGGATCTCCGACTCGCTGCCGGCCGCCTGCTCGCCGTCCAGAAGCGCCGCCGCGACGGTGACGTAATCCGGCATCGTGGTATCGGCAGGCTCAGGGCGGGATTCATCGAAGCGTACCCACTGTTCCTTCGTCCAGGGCATCACCGGCCCGGCGAGGCGCTTGAATCGGGCGTCCGCCGGCCTGGAGCCGGCGGTCGGCGCTTCGGCCCGCTCCACGACAAAGCCGACACGGTTGGCCGCAACCCAGACCGCGGGCTTTGTGACGGCCCATCGCAGTACGATGGAATCGCCGCCGCCGCGGGCTATCACCGCAACGCGCGCACTCAACGCGGCGTTCAGCTCGGACTGCTCCGGCTCGCGCCGGGCCGTGTCGGACTGAGCCGCCGCCGGCCGTGCCGCGAGCACCATCATTGTCGATACCACGAACGCCGCAAGGATCAGAGGACGCATAGCTTTGGGGTCCATCGTGAGTTAGTCAATCCTTCATCGTCGAACGTCCGGCAGGCGCGGCCCATGCCGCCGCCGCTTCTGTGCGTGGGCACAGCTCAGCGCATCTGATTGCCCACGTTGTTCTGCATCTGCCGCACCTCCATGCCGCCGGTGCGGAACACCGTCGTCCGTGTGTCGGTGACGGTCTGTCCGTTTCGTTTCCGCGCGATTGCCCAGGTGCCGTTGGCCGCGCGCTCGTACAGATCGGCCGTCACCGTCACTCTGTAGGTCACGTTGGCCTGAAGATCCGGTCCGACATCAAGCGGCGGCGGCGACGGTGGATCAGCCTCCACGTCGATCTGGTTGCGCGGGTTCATGTTGTACTGCACGGCGGGACGCGCCGGCCCAGGAACCGGGTTCGGATTCAACGGGATGTTCCGCTGCAGGGGCGCCTGCTGATTCGGCACAACGGCAGGCCCGATGAGCGCATAGATCCGCTCGCCGAGATCGTTCGTCACCACGCGCATCTGCATCGGCGGGCCGAAGACGCCCGCAGTGTCGCGCTTCTGGTAGGTGACCGTATAGCGTGCCTGGAACGTCCGGTTCACCGTGACGCCGGCATTCCCCCCCTGATTCTCCACCACATCGAACGTCTCGTTCGGCACGAACCCATACACCGCGCGCGGCCGGTCGTTCACGCCGAAGTAGTAGGTGTTGTTCGCCGGATAGAGCTTCTTGATCAACTGTGTCCCCTGCTCCGCGGCCGCATCCTGCGCCGGAACTCCCGGCGTGACCTCCGCCGCACCCGCGGGCGTACACGGCGTGCCGTAGTTGATGTCGGCGTTGAACGATCCCTTCACCAGCCCGCCGAGCAGGTCGAACGATCCGGCGGCCGATCCCACCAGCCACGTCGGCTTCGGGAAACCACCGCTCAGATACGCCCCCAGCCGCACGTCGGCGATGCCGTAGTCGCATCCGTTCTCATGCTTTCGCTTGCAGCAGTACGCACAGACCGGGTCGCCCGGATCGACGTGAATGCCGCAGTAGAACAAGGCCCATGCCGCCACCGAGCCCTGCGTGTACCACTTGTTCAGCCCAACGAGGCCGGCACCGTTGGCGCAGTTGACCGCGTTCGGATATCGGAGCATCGAAAGGTTCACCTCGAAACCGCCGGCGGCGCGCCACTTCAGGTTCACGCGGCCGAACAGATGCTTGTACCGATCCCCGGCGTCGAAGTTCACCCCGACGCCCGCGGCAAAACCGTTGCCGGCGATCGCGTTGTTCGTTGCCGACGCGTCCGGTGAGAAGCCCCACACGCCGACCGAATGCAGGCCGTTCGTGGTTGCGGCGCTGAAGCCGGATGGGGGCGTGATGTTCTTGCCGAACATGAAGTACGATTCGCAGTTCACGCCGGCCACCCTGATGGTGTTGCGCGCGTTCGGCTCCCCCACCTTCACATACCAGATGCCGGTCTTCCCCTCCACATGCACCACGGCATTGATCCCGCCCGGCGTGGAGATCGGGTCCTTGTTGATGTTCACCAGCGCCGCGAGATGGAAGACCTTCGTCGGGAAGTCGTAGTTGATGTTCAGGTTCCCCGTCACCGGCGCGGTGGCGCGCTCGGTCAGTTTCGCCATCCCGTAGATGTCGCCGTTGAAGTTGATGTACTGCATGCCTCCGGAAGCGAGGAACTGGCCGGAGAGTGAGACGTCCGCGTTCATCTTCGAGGGATCGGGCGCGGTGCCGAGCACGGCGGTGGCCTTGAAGCCGAAGTTCACGTTCTTGTCAGGCGTGAACGTTGCGCCCGACGCCGTGGAGGTCATCGCCGAGGCTGCCGACGCGATCTGCGCGGGGTCCGGCTTCGGGATGTTCGACACGTTCACGCGCCGCCATGCTCCGGCGCCGAAGCCGTAGAAAGCGTAGCCGGGAAGGAACGGAATGCCGGGAGGCGGCAGGATCGCCTTGGCGTCCACATACCAGTAGCGATACTTCGTGGCGCTGTTGTAGGCCGTGTTGCCGAACAACGCCGTGGCCGTCACCTCGATCTGCGCCGTGTTGAACGCGGCCTTGACATAGCCCTTGAACCCGTTGCCGTACATCGGGTCGTTCTGATAGAACTTGACGAATCCGTCCATCGTCACCGCCGGGAGCTTCGTGTAGATGGCGATCGAGTCCACGCGCGCGCCGATGATCCTCGGCTTGTACCATTTGCCGGCGGGGCGATCGACGGCGCACTCCAGCTCCAGTTTGCTGCGCCCGCCGATCTTGTTCGAGTCCAGATTCACGACCACATCGAACGCCAACGCGCCGTGCAGCACCTCATCCCCCTGCTTCGGCTTCATGGCGAACTTCACGTCCTCGATCGTCACAGGAAAGTTCGCGATCCACTTCGGCGGGCTTGCGAAGCTCCACTTGCCGATGGCGAACGTCATCGCCGAGGTGTCGGAGTAGGCCAGCTTCATCCCCTGGAACTTCGTCGCGAACTTCACGTTCTTGATCGGCCCAACGTCGATGTCGTTCCACTCGAAGCGGCCGTTGAGCTCCAGGTTGAACGAGGAGGCCGCGCGCCCCAGCTTGAGCTTCAACGAGCTGGTGGTATCGAGCGTGAGCTTCGCGTCGCTGAACATCTTCGCGGTGATCGGCCCGCGCGGCGTCAGGGTGAACTGGAAGCTCGTGTCGGCCATCGCGAAAAGCGCCTTGTAGTTCAAGGTGTTCGCCTGCCCGGTGTCGCTGACCGGTATCGTGATCAGGCCGCGCATGTACGCGGTGGTGACCGAGCTGTTGACCAGCGACACCTTCACCGTGTCGATGCTCGCCCCCAGCCGCGCGATGTTCGCCTTCGGATATTGCAGCACGTTCTTCGCCGTGAACGTCGCCGTCAGGCCGGTCTTGTTGATGATCATGTTCTCCACCGAGACGGCGATGCGCTTCGTGGAGTCGGCGAAGGTGCGCAGCTTGTCCGGCAGCACCATCGTCAGATTCTTCACGTAGAAGCCGCGGAACAGCAACGACGTATCACCGATGAACCCCTTCGGGAAGATGATCCCCTGCGGGTTCATGGCGTCGGAGTGATCGTAGGTGATCTTCTGTGCCTCGATCTCCAGCCCGTTGGTTCCCACGATCATGGCGCGCGCCAGCGAGGCATCCACGATCCAGTCGTCCATGTCGGTCATCCTGCCGCGGAACGTGGCGGCCACCTTCTTCCCGGGGACGGTGTCGGGGCTCGGCACCAGCCACGTGCGCGGGAACTCCACGTCGAAGTCGAGCGCGATCGTGTCGAAGTCGTTGCAGTTCCACTGCAGCCAGGTTCCCTGGCGGGCGGCCGTGCGCTTGCGAATGATCACATCGAAGCTCTGCCCGTTCGCGTTGTCGCCGAGCGTGATATCGGCGAGAAGATCCAGCCGTCCCTTGGCCGCCACGCCGCCGGTACTGAAGGGGATGCGGCTCGCCACGAACCCGAGCGTATCGTTCTCCGCGTTCATCGGCACCGCCGCCACCGCGCTCAACACGGCGCTGTCCTTGGTGAAGCGCATGTCGGAGATGGCGAGCGTGTAGCCCCCCGCGTTGTTCACGCCGATCGGCAGCGCCAACGGCGTCACCTGCTGATTGGCGAGGCTGACGATCTTCCCCTTCTGTTTCAACCAGCCGTCGATATGCCCCACGAGCCACTTGGACCAGGACATGTTCAACACCGCATTGATCCCCCACTGCTGCGGGAACTGCGGCGCGGCGCTGTCCACCTTCGCCGTGACGGCGCCGGAGAAGACCCGCTTCGCGGCGTTCAGCTTCAGCCCCTGGAACTGCACGGCGATCGGCGTCCAGAGCCACGAGACGTAGATCTGCCCCACGCCGCTCAGGCCCGAACCGCCGCCGGTCACGTCGCCGAGCTTCATCGTGAACATCCCCACGTACACCGAGTCGTCCTTCGCGAACGCGCCGCCGGAAGGAACGGTGTCGGTGATGACCGGCGGGTTCATCAGTCCGCAGTTCGCGTCGGACCAGGCGTCGAGCGGTGCATACTGGGGCGGCCCTCCCGCGCCGCTCTTCTTCTCGGCGAAGCCCGTGCCGAGCCCGGCTTCGAGGCCGTTTCCGCCGCCCCCCAGATCCACCAGCGTGTCCTGCCCCCCCTGTCGCTGCCGTCCCCCCACATCACCCTCGCCCCCCGCCTGCCGCCTTCCCTCGTTCCCCCCGCCGGCATCACGCCCGGCGTCGCGCCCGGCACCGGCCCCCTTGTCGCGGCCCACACCGGCATCGCGCCCGAGCCCGACACCGCCCAGCCCCTTGCCGCCGAGCGCACTGTCGAGCGCCACGGAAAACGTGAACGGGTCCGCATAGCCGTCCGGCTCACCGAGCGGATTTCCCTGCTCGTCGAGAGCGCGCACACTCCAGACGTAGTTCGCCACGCGCCCCGGCAGCACGAAATCCGGCGGCCACAGCAGCTGCGTGATGCCGATCACCTCACGATCCATCACTGGCCGGTTGCTCTTGAACGCCGTCATCGCGCTCTGCCCGGCGAGCACCTCGAAGACCATCACGCGATACCGCACGATGCTCGGCGGCTTCGGCACGATCGGCGTCCAGCGGAACGTCGGACGCGGCTGCGCGGCCCGTACCGCGGACTTGTCCTCCGGCTGCAACAGCACGGGAGCCTGATAGCTCGTGAGGGTGAACGGCCGACAGACCGGCCCGGCCAGATAGCTGGCGCCGCTCGCGGGGTTGACCAGGTCCACGCAGAACTCATATTCGCCGGCCGGCAGCATGCCGCTGCGGATCGCCGTCTTGTCCGAGTTCCCCGGGAAGTCGATCGCGTTGTACGGAAAGAGTTGCTCGGCGTAGTAGACCGTTGTCGACGGACCCGCCGGCACGGTCACGACAGCCATCTTCTCCAGCTTCGTGCGTGCCTGAACCGCGCCGTCGCGCTTCACCTCCACCTTGAACTTGACCTGCGTGGCGGGAGCGCCCGGCGGCTGGGTCACCGTCAGCATCGCCGTCTCCTGGCGCGTTCGCCACGAGGAGATGTACGGATTCGGATGCGACGCCACGTTCAGCGTCACGCGCATCTGCGCGGCCAACGCCGTCGGAAACACGACCAGCGCCAACGCGAGAAGGGCACGGTGTATGAGGGTGCGAGGGATCATGATCTCACCCGGTTAGAACTGCGTGGATAACGAGGTTTCGAGCAGGTTCTCACGGAACCGCGCGCCCGAGCGCGTGGCCCCGTACTGATAGGCATTCGTTGATGCCGTCGCCGACAACGTGATGCTCTCGGTGGCGTTCCACTGAACGCCCAGACGCAACAATGTGCCGAGGTCTTCACCGACGCTCTCGTTCACGCGGCTGCGCGAGTGCGAGACGCCGATCGACGGCAGCAGGCGGCCGTCCAGCAGGCGGTAGCCGAGACCCAGCGACGCGCTGAGGATTGAAAACTTCGCAAGCGGAAGATCGTTGGTCATGAAGCCGATCGTGGCGTTGGCGCTCAGCGGGACGTCCGTGAGGGCCGTCGTCCAGATCCCCATGATGTTCTGCGTGTTGTTGCTCCCCTCACGCCCGGTCACCGTGTTGTAGTCGGTGTAGGAGTCGAGCGCGTAGCTGAGCGTGAGCGAGTGCGCCGCCGACTCGCCGCTGATGGTGTACGTGGGGGAAAGCTCGAACGACCGGGCAACGTTCTCCACCTTCAGCGTGTCGTTGGTCACGTTGTTCCGCATGCCGAAGTTGGCAAAGCGCGCCGATAGCGAGAGCGCGTCGGTGATCACGGCCAACGCATTGAGCGAGGCGGTCAACTGCGTGGAGGTTGCGCCCTTGGTTTCGCTCAGGTTGTTGGTGCGCGTGCCGATCGACCCGCTCAGCGACAGGTTGTTCTCGAACAGCCGCACCGCCGGCGCCACGGAAAACTCCAGACGATCGGATTGCATGAACGGGAAGCCGATCGGCACGAAGCCCGGCCCGAGGTAGCGCGTCATCGCGCGGAGATCCCACCAATCCGCCTTCATCACGAACGCCATCGTTCCGGCAACGTCCAGCCGCGTCGAGGTTCGCGCGTCGAGCACGGACTTGGGGATGGGGATCTCGCGATCGACCGCCTCGGCCCGCGTGTCGCGCGTGAAGCCGGAGGCCGCCGCCTCGCCGGTGATGTAGATCTTCTCGGTGATTCCGATGCGGAAGTTCGCGCTCGCCGCAACCCCCATCTGCGGATCGACCCCCTCCGGACGGCGGGCGATCGACGTCGTGTCGTCGTCGGCGCGCACGGCGTTCAAATAGACGTAGGACCCCTCCTCAGAGCCGACGCCGATCTTCGCCATCGTCAGCCGCCGCCGGTATGCGCCGCGGATGCCGGCCGCGCTGTCCGGCTCGATCGCGCGCTGTGAGATGCCGGTGGAGGCGGCCACGCGGAAGATGCCGGGCGTCAGGTCGAGGCCGAAGCCGAAGATCTGCTCGTCGCCGGCGGTCAGCTCAGAGAACTGCGGCGTATGGCTGCCGATGTACGCCTGCGCCCACTCGACCTTCGGGGCAAAGCTGAGGAAGCCGATCGCGTTGGCCGGGTTCTGCACGAACTGCGCGAACGTCGGGTCCTTCGCCAACGGCGTCGTCACGTTGGTTTCGCGCGAAGTGAGGATGATCGAGAACGGGAGCGTGACCGCGTCGCCGAGCGTCAGCGTGGGACTCAGCACCAGCCGCGCCAGCGACGGCGGCCGTCGCGCGGGCTCGGCACCCCAGGGCTCCGCCGACATGCCGTACGCTTCGGCCGTGAGGATGGCCGATCCGCCGAACGCCACGAATGGCTTGGTGGAGTCCTGCGCACGAGCGCTTGCACGGATGCTGATGAAGACGGCGGCGGCGATGGCGGCGTGAAGCAGCAGTCGCGTGGTCGAACGTCTCCTGATCGAATCTCCCAATGGGGCCATCGTTGAACGGTACAAATGGGAACGCCGAGCGGGCCGGCCGCGCGGAGTTCGTTCAAACGGATGGGGCGATACATCGCCCCCACCTCATGCCACGGCGCCGTACGATAGCGCACGGTCCGAACCGGTCTGGGAGTTACCAATCAGGGGACAACGGTGAACAAGGTAAACAATTGTGACGCAAGAATCGAGAGATTTGGGAGGGAAAAGTGAGAGAAGCGAAGATTCCCGGACGCCGCCGCCGCGCGTGGCATCGCGGGACGATACACCGTGCACGGCGCGACTCGTGATGAATACAAGGCCGACGCCCCATACGATGGCGGCGGTTGATCGTGTTTCGGAATGTGGGCGACGCCGCGCCGCGCAGCCAGGCCGTTCCGGAGGTACAAAGCGGAGTGAGCATCAGGTGCCGGGCACGACACGTCTCGCAATGCGATACCATCCGGCTCGCGGAGCGCCGCCCCTCAGTTCAGCACGAAACGAATCGGTACCATCACCAAGCTGGTGACCGGCCGATTGTGCTCGTAGGCGGGCGTCCAGTCGCCGATGACGTAGATCACTCGAAGCGCCTCCGTTGTAAGAACCTCGGCGGGACTGCGCAGCACACGATACCGGAGGATGCGTCCGTCGGACTGGATTGTCAGCTGCAGTTCCACCGTCCCCTCGATCCCCTTGCGTCGCGCCTCCTCGGGATAGTGAAGCCGGCGTTGAATCGTCATCAACATATCAACGCGGTCACGGCCGGCAACCGCCTCGCGCGTCACCCGCGAACGATCCTTCATCGGCGTGCCGTCACGATACCAGTACTTCGCCGTCAGCTCCACGGTGTCGTCGCGCATCTTCTCGTACGCCGCGTGCGTCCCGTCGGGCAGGAAATACGTGCACTCGGAGATCGTGCCGTTCTCGGAGTACCGGCACCGCGAGTCGACCGCTCCATCCGGATACCATGAGGTCCATTCACCGACTCGTGCGCCCATCGCATAGGAGCCCGAACGCTTTCGCGCCCCCTCTTCGTGCCACGTGATGTATCGGCCGTTCAGCGTGTCGTCGCGATAGGTACCGGTGGCCGCCACCTGCCCCCAATCATACCACTGGGTATACGCTCCCTGACGTCGCCCCAGCGAGTCGTACCAGATCGAATCGTAGAGGCGGCCCTCCCCGTACCAGCGCAGGCGCACACCGTGCGGCCGCTCATCGATCCCGTAGTACACCGAGTCCCAGAGCACGCCGTCGGAATAATACCCGCGCCACGGACCGGCGAGGCGACCGAGCTGATATGTCCTGTCGTCGCGCACAACGTAATTCGGGTAATAGTCTCGCCACGAACCATGTTGAGCACCGTTGACATAGACGCCCTCGCTGGTCGGCCATCCGCGGATGTCATAGAACACGGCCGGTCCACACTCGATCAACGTGTCCGCCCTTCTGGAACCGGCAACCATCTGCAGCGCGCCGTTCCGGTAGTGGTCATAAATGCAGTAGAGAGAATCCTCCATCGGCTCCACTGTGCGGTAGTACATGGCCGTGTCCTTAGCACATGGATGCCAATCGTCATCGAAGTACGTCGTGTCGGAGACCTGGGCGGCGGTCTCACAGAGTGCGAGCAGCAACAGAAGCGGCAACAACGAGATGCATCGAAGAGCGCTACGGACGGCAGCGGGTGACATGGTAGTCGTGCGGGTTGTCAACGAGGTACGGCGCGGGCGGCGCCGGAAGTTGCGGGCAAAGGTATTCAAAATCCGGATTGGGCGGTCGGCTCATGGCACATCTCCCTCTGCTCAGGCTTCGCTCCACTCTCTTTCCTCCGTGTCACGGATAACAAAACCGCGCGTCGTGTGTTAGTTGGTTCGTGAAGCGCCTGCACCCCGGGATCGACGACACGCAGCCCATGTTGTGATTCAGTAATGCACCGGCCGCGACGGACGTCCTTCCCGCTCACCCGAATATCTTCTCGCACCATGAAGATCATCCAGAACCTGAGCCCGAGAATCGTGGCGATGCTCGCCGTCGCAACCGTGACGCTCGCCGCCTGCAACGACGCCATCCCGGTCAAACAGGGGAGCCCGGAAGTGGCGGTGACCTCTGTGGCCCCGCGCGCCGGAGCGCCCGGCACGCGCGTCGCGATCAACGGCGCGGGCTTCGGCACAAACGCGGGGAATGTTCACGTGTTCGTCGGAGGGCGGCAACTGACCGTGATCTCGGTGGCCGACGCCGCCGTGCTGGTGGAGATCCCGATCGATGCGGTCACCGGCGAGATGGTGGTGCAGGTGTGCGGCCGATCGGCGCACGATGCGGGCCGCTTCAACGTGACGCCGGCGAACGCGGCAAATTGAGCCCGGGACGTGATGCATGAAGCGGTATACTCGGCGGATATACCGCTTCATGATCCGCAGCGGTGAAGAACTCACCGCAGAGGACGCCGAGGAGCGCGGAGGAGCGCAACCTCCAGCGACTGGCCCCCGTCACTCGCGGCTGAAAGGCACGCTTCAACTTCTGCATTCCGCACTCTGCCTTCCGACTTCTCAGCGCACTCCCTTCCGACTTTCTCTCTCCTCGCTCTTCTCTCCGCTTTCCTTCCAATACGCCCCCTGTGGAGGCCGTCATCGGTGGGCACAAGATCCTTCTCCCCCTTCTCTCCTCGTTCATTCATTCAACATCAGGCACACATGAACATCGGCATACTCGGCACAGGCTCGGTTGGGCGCACGCTCGGCACCGGGCTGATCGGATTGGGACACTCGGTGATGATCGGCTCGCGCGACGCGGCGAAGCCGGAGCTTGCGGAATGGGTTGCCGCCAACGGCGCGGCGGCGTCGGCCGGCACGTTCGAGGCGGCGGCGAAGTTCGGCGACATGATCTTCCTCTGCACGTCGTGGACGGGCGCGGAGAACGCAGTGACGCTGGCGGGGGCCGACAACTTCGCCGGCAAGACGGTGGTGGACGTGACGAACCCGTTGGACTTCTCGCAGGGCACGCCGCCCCGCATGGCAGCGATGCCGAAGGCGTCGGCCGCCGAGACGGTGCAGAGCTGGCTGCCCGGGGCGCATGTGGTGAAGGCGTTCAACATCGTGACGGCACGGTTCATGGTCGACGGTGAGTTTCCCGAGGGGAAGGCGGACATGTTCATCGCCGGCGACGATGAGGGGGCGAAGGCGGCGGTGACGGAGATCGTGACGGCGTTCAAGTGGAACTGCCACGACCTCGGCGGCATCGGCGCCGCGAACCTGCTGGAGTACTTCGCGATGCTCTGGATCGTGCACGGCTTCCGCACCGGCACCTGGAACCATGCGTTCCGGATGGTGCACAAGTAGCGTGTCGGCGCCACCAACGGACGCCCTCCGACCAGGGCGGCATTGCCGATGCACGGCGGAGAATATTGTGGCAACGCATGAAGCTGCATCCTCGGCGAGCATGCAGCTTCATGCTGAAGAAACCCTTGTGCACGTTGCCGAAATCGGTGCTCGTCACGAGTGAATACGGCACCTCCCCACCTCCAGATCCTTGTACTTTTCGGCATCCTCCCTCCTGAACTCGCGGCCGTCGTCGGCGCCGGAGTTCGCACGGTCAATGCGAGATGACGACCCGCACGGCAACGGCGGCCTCGCCCGAGGTGAGCCGCACGAAGTATGCGCCGGACGGTTGATCGGCGAGGTCCACTCTGCAGCTCCCGGAGCCGGCAGGGGAATCGCCCACGTCGACGGTCCGCACGCATCGCCCCAACGCATCGTACACGCCGAGCCGCACATGGGCCGCGCTCGGCAGGCGGTAGCGAAGGGAGAACGCCCCGTGTGTCGGGTTCGGGTCGGCGATCGCGGCGGTTTGGTTCGCGGCCACGGCGTCGCCGACCGGATCGATGTCGACGGCCGACGCGTACGAGCATTGCCCATACAGGCCGAACACGATCGGCGGATTCACCGCGCTGTAGCTCAGTTCCAACAGGGCCTGCGAGCCATAGCCGTGGTCGCCGCGGCCACGGAAAGCGACGCCGACCTCGAACGGACGCCTCTCCCGGCAGCCGCTCGATCACCACGCGTGCATCGGCCAGGTGGGCCGGCACCAGCCCCGCCTTCCGCATCTGATCGTTGAAGCGATCGACGGCCAGAGCGCCCGCGGCTCGTGACGGGACGTTGATAGCAACGCGTGCCATGCCCATGTTCGAGCAGCGGAGCGACCGATGCCAGCCCACCAACATCGTTCATCCTACATCCCGCCAGGCCGCTCCCAAGGGAGCTTGCATCATGAATACACGCGCGGCATGCTATACATAGGTCGCACCATCCGGTGCGAGGCTCAACCGTCGCAACATGCCGCGCGACGAAACATCGATCCGTGTATGCGCCGGCATGATATGCGGTGTTGATTGCTCACCGCCACCCTCCGCGCGCCGTAGGCGTTGCCTATCTATAGCAACGCGGACCATACCCATGTTCGAGCAACGGAGCGACCGATGCCCGCCCACCACCATCGTTCACCCTACATCCCGCCAGGCCGCTCCCAAGGGAGCTTGCATCATGAATACACGCGCGG
>CAZJYH010000040.1:0-2185 GCA_964549365.1 uncultured Alphaproteobacteria bacterium | reverse complement strand
ATTGCTCACCGCCACCCTCCGCGCGCCGTAGGCGTTGCCTATCTATAGCAACGCGTGCCATGCCCATGTTCGAGCAGCGGAGCGACCGATGCCCGAGCACCTGCAATATCACACCGCCCCTCCCCCGGCCACCGTGCACTTCAGACTGACCGGCCCCATGAACTCGAGCGATCGTGTTCCCGCCTGTGTCCCTGCGATGTTCTCCAGAAAGCAGGTGGCCAACGCGTTCGCAACCGACGATTCATCGTGTGGATCTTCCCGAAGCACCGTCTCAATCAAACGGAACAGGTTTGCCGTTGCTTCGCGATCATTGCCGCAATCGCGTTCCACAAAATAGTGGCTGAACTCGGCGCACACGCCGTGCGCGGTGAACGCTCCTTCTTCCCCGAGGAAGAGATTATCGTTGCGTTGCCACCGGTGTTGAAAATCGGGGAACTCGGTCGCAAGAAATATGAGCAGCTCGCCGGCATTCATGTCTTGGTCACAGCTCATGATTTTCCCTGACACGTCTCGCGTTAGTATGTCCACACACCGATCCTGCAGGAGTCGGGCCTGCGAACCTCTCGTCGCACTCGAGCATCACCACGGGGTGCCCACTCACCGTTCCTCGTTGATGACGATGCCTCGCGCACGAAGCCGCCTCATGATATCCGGACCGTTCATCTCCCACAAATCGCCGGGATTGATCCGGCTGGTCGTGCTGTCACGGTACGCCACGGTCCAGATCTCCCGCCGCCGATTCCTGTGATCGCGTTCATTGCTAATCGTGATCGACGAAACATCAGCGAGATCGAATCCCTTCACCGTGGGAGCGAACCAGAAGCCGGTGGTCTGCTCCAGCTTCTCGTCGTCGAACACCACGCGATCCAGCACGATCCCCGGCACGATGCCGATGCCGAGAAAGGCCGCCGCGCCGAGACAGACGAAGAGGGCCGCCCGCGGCCGGCCGCGACGATAGTCCACGCTCGGCGCTACGCGGCGGTCTGCATCCCGTCGCGCTGCGTCGTGGCCCGCAGTCCGATCGCGACGCTCGCGGCCGCGAGCAGACCGAAATCCTCGTACACACCGAACGACAACGCGGCGTTGAAACCAACCGCTGCCCAGACGGCAGGGATCACCAGCGTCCACCACGGCAGGCGCGGCGCCAACAGCAGGAGGCCGAACGTGAAGATCGTCGTCGGGCACGGCGCGCCGAAGGTCGGTGATGCCGGATACGTGTGCCCGAACAGGATGCCGAGGAGCGGATAGACAACAAGCCCATACGCCGTCAGGAGCGCTCCCGCCACCGTATTTCGGTCGGGACCGAAACGGAACTCCAGCGGCGTACGCGACATGCCGAGCACCAGGAACAATAGCCCCTGCAGGACGCAGATCGCGGCGAAGACATTCGCGGCCGGATTGATCGCCGAGAAGTACAGCCAGTGATAGACGATTCCTGTCCAGAGCCAGAGCACGGACAATAGAACGAGCGCGACACGACCGCCGAGCCTGTGCCCACGCGCGACGAGGTACAACGTCGCGAGCGCAAGCGCGATCAGCAGGATCGGCGCCGGGCCGATCGCTTCGTTGTATCGAACGAAGACCGCAAAGAACTGCTGGAGTGTGAAAGGGATGTTCATCGAATGCTCCGTCGCAACGTCGTGAGAAGATGCCCCGCCCTTCGCGGGGAGCGGCCGACGGAACATAGGAGCACCGGGAGCAGATCGACCATGACGCTCGTCAGGAACGCGCCCTCGCAACGGCAGCGTGCCTCAGGGCCGTCCCCGCGCGCCCTGCACCGATTCCTCAACCCGACGCAGAACGCGTTCGCCGAGGGCCGCGTTGCGAGCGTTGTCGACGAGGCCCGTATCCAGCAGCATCACACCGAAGAGGATCGCCCAGCCCATGGCGCGAAGAAGCGACGCGTGCGAGAGGTCGGGGGCATACGCCGTCAGGGCCTCGGTGCGGACGGCGGGCTCATCGAAGAGCATCCAGATCGAGGCCAGGTCACAGGCGGGATCGCCCGACGTGATGTCGCCCCAATCGATGATCCCGGTGATCGCCCCTCCATCGACCAGCACGTTGCGCGAGTGCAGATCGCCGTGCAGCAACGTGGGCGGCAGATCCAACGGCGCGCGCAACGACTCTCGCCAGATGCCGGCAACGCTCGGCGTGATCGCGTCGGTGCGCCCCGAGAGCCGTCCCA
>CAZJYH010000039.1:9618-16214 GCA_964549365.1 uncultured Alphaproteobacteria bacterium | reverse complement strand
CCCCCCCCCCCCGCCCCCCCCCCCCCCCCCCCCCCCCCCCCCCCCCCCGCCCGCCGCCCCCCGCGGGGGGGGGGGGGGCGCGCCACCCCCTCCGGTAGTCCGATACGGCGGTCCGCCGCGGCCGCAGCGCGCGCCGACGCGAAACGGAAGGCAACGGATGCAAGGGGTGATCCGGATACCCGGGGCGTTCATCCGGAAGCTGCCGTGGCGACCAACGCTTCGGCCAGGATGCCCGCCGGCATTCGGAAATGCGCGCCGATCTGCTCCGCCGCCGCCTCCGGGGTTTCGCCGAGGGTGAAACGCCGGGGTTCGCCGCCGACGAACTGCTCCAGACACCAGGGGCGCTCCGCGCTGTTGAACCGCCACAACCACCCCTCCACCACTTTGTTGATCACCACCTTGTCGAGGAACAGACCGCCGGGCTCGTAATCCCTGATGGTCGCCGCCCGATAGGCCGCATCGTCCACCGGATGCGCGATCAACGTGTAGCAATAGGGCGCCGGATGCGGCGTGCGCTCGATGCGGAAGCGTGCGTGAGGCTCGGGCCGGGCGGAGTACGTCATCACCGGATGCTCCGCTCGCGTCACCTCGGCGTCATCGAGCCGAAGCGGCGCATGCACCGCGAAGCCCGGGTCGATCAGCCATCGCGCACCCTCCAGGTGAACGACGATCGCCGTATGGCATCCGCGCGTCTCGTTCATGTCGTTGATCGTCAACGTCGTGTGGTAGCCCAACGCGTTCAACAGCGCGGCGAACGCGTAGTTGGTCTCGAAGCATGTACCTCCGGTGCCGTCACGGACCGCCCGTTCCCAGAACTCTTCCGGGAGGCGCGGGCATGCGGCCGCATCGCTCAACGCCATGCGGCGCACGATACGCGACGCGCTCTCCCACGGCACCGTGCGCGTATACGCATCGAGCAGCGCCCCGAGCGCTGCGAGATCGGCCGCCCCCCTCCGCACGCCGAGGTGCGTCGTCACCGTATCCACCAGCGAAGCATTCAGCATCGATTGTGATGACATCATGTGCGATGACAATGTGATCGAGTCCGGATGCGAACTACGCGCCGGCGTCCGCCTTCGGTGTGCGCCCGACCACCATCTCGGCAAACGCGCAGACCAGCGCCAGCGCAAGCATATACTTCCACAACTCCAGGCCGAAGCGGGATTGAACGATCGACGTCGCGAAGTCGCCGCGATCCGGAGACAGCACCGCGAACCCCTCGGGCGACACCATCACGCCGGCGATCGCGGCGCGCAGTTGCTCGCGGCTCAGCATCGCAAGATCGCTCTCGCCGCTCCCCATATCGGCGGTAAAGAGCGCGAGATCCTCGGCCCCCGCGCTCACGCGGTACACACCGGGGGCCGTTGCGCGATCGTACGTGATGGACGCTCCCGACGGAAACTTGCGAACCGGCACGAACTCCTCGCGCCCGTCCGGACCGCTCACCTTCACCTGATCCGGCAACGTGGCGCGCACCGGAAGCGGGACGGTAATGTTCTCCCCCACCACGGTGCGCGGGAACGGGTCGCCGTGCGCGCCGACGTACAACGCGGTGCGCGTCGCCAGCGGAACGAAGATCGCCTTCAGCGGAAGATCGCTCCATGCGCGGCTGGGCGGGACCGCGACGTAGACGATACGCCCACGCCCACGACGGAACTCGCTGAGAAGTGCGGAGCCGTTGCTCAGGGCGATCACCGTCTCGCCCCCCGCCGCCGGTGCCGCCTGCAGGATCTTCGGCGACTCCACGACACCGGGGTTGGCCGCGTCGAAGACGCCGGAAAAGATCGGATGCTCACGCTCCACCGAGCCGAACGTCAACGGCGTGCCCGCCGACGTCACCGGCGGACCGAGCGCGATGCCGAGCGCCGAACCAAGGCCGGAGTTGAACGCATTGCGATCGAGCCCCGGCCCGCCGTAGATCACCAGGCCGCCGCCGTCCTGCACGAAGCGGGCGAGGCGATCGGCGTCGGCGCTGCCGGCGTCGGCGAGCACGACGGCCGAAACGCCGGCGAGGTTCACCGACGGGAGTGCCGCCGGCGTCACGCTCTCGACGTTCAGCGCACTTCCGGCCGTCGAGAAGACGAGCCCAAGAAAGCTCGCGCTCTCCGACGACGACGCCACCACCACACGCATCGGACCGAGCACCGGGAACGCGAAGGAGCGACGGTTGTCGGCGTCGAGCGCATCGGTCCCGAGCTCCACGTATCCGCTCTGGAACCCGGGCGCCTTCGGGGCCGCCGAGAGGTCGATCGTCTGCGTCGCCCCGGCCTTCACCGAGACGCTCCCCTGCGCGGCGCGTTCCCTGGCGAGATACATCGACACCGGAACATTCTCGACATCCTCCGTCCCGTAGTTGTGGATCCATGCGCGCACCTCCACGGGCTTGCCGATTTCGAACACGGAGGAGAGAACGTGCAGCGAGTCGACGCCCAGGTTCGCGCCGACATGCGCATCGCCGTCGCCGATCGGCATCAGATAGACGCGCGTGCCGCTACCGAGGATCTTCATCGAGTCCGACCGCGCCCGCACGTTCGCCCGCTGGGCGTCGGTGATGACGTACACCTCCTTGTTGAGGTTCTCCGACTTGTCGAGCAGCCGCGCGGCCATGCGCAGGGCGTCGTCCAGATCCGCGCGGCGATATCCGAGCCCGAGCTTCTCCACGGCGTTCTTCAACGCCTCGCGGTTGCGCGAGGGCTCGGCGCCGGCCGCGCTCTTCAAGTCGGTCATCGGCACCAGGTACACCTCGTCGTTCTCCCCCATCAACTCCAGAATGTCGGCGGCCGCGCGCTGCGCCTGCTTGAATCGCTCGCCGCGGGCGTCGCGGGCCTGCATCGAATAGGAGTTGTCCACGAGAATCACCGCGGTGGTGGCCGCGTGCGCTCCGGGAAGGCCGGAGGTACCGCGCAGCGCCGGGCGCGCGAACGCGAGCACCGCAAAGACCACCAGGCCGATGCGCAGCAGCAACAGCAGCAGCTGCCGGAGCTTCAGCCGACGGATCCGCGTCTTCTGCAGCTCCTTCAGGAATCGCAGCGACGAGAACTCCACGGTGCGGAGCTTCCGCAGATTCAGCAGGTGAAGCAGGAGCGGAACCGCCGCCGCCGCAAGTGCCACCAGGAGGAACGGGTTGAGGAACGTCATAGAGAGCCCATATTACGAAGGGATCGGCGCCGCATACAAGACGGAGATCGCGCGCACGAGCAACGCATCGCACACGACATTGGAACCATCCGTCCAATTTTGTATATCGCATCGGTTCGCACACCCCGTTGCCGATCGGATCACTCCCCTGCGATCGGCACCGACTCGTACCCGGCACCGTCGGCATGCCGCCGTCATCTGACCCATTGCTGCAACGCCGAGCCGGCACCACACGTCCGCACGATCATCGCACGGTACGCGACGAGTCGCGCGGTCCACCCGACAAATTGGAGGCATCATGCTCACCCGGCAACTCGCACATCTCGGAGCGATCGTGGCGATCATCGCCCTCGCGACGATCGCGCCCGCCTTCGCACAGAAGGGCCGGGTGTCGATCCGGCAGCGCGACGCCGCACGATTCGATCCTGCGGCACGCGACCTTCTGCATCGCATGGACTCGTCGACACGACGCCTCCGAAACGTCGCCTATGACTCGCACTATCTCTATCACTTCGGGGCCGCGCCGGTGCCGGACACCACCGACATGCACGTGATCATCGAACAGACGGACACCAACGATCCGGTCGGCGCGCGCTGGCGCGTGGAGTACCCGGACAAGTCCGTGCAGGCCTGGAACGGCGACGCACTGCGGTCGATATCGTACGCCAGGAGCATGTACCGGATCGATACCAGTGAAACCATACGTTCAACCGGCGACCTCCCCCCCGCCGCGCTCAGCGCGTTCACCGCGTGGCGCGTAGACGATCCCGACGATCCGGACATTGCGGCCCTCCGCATGCTTGGAACCGCCGTCGTGGACGGGGAGCAATGCCGCGTGGTACAGGTTGTCTACCGCGACAACCCCGAACAGAGCATCACCGACTATCGGACCACATGGACGATCTCGACGTCGGACCATCTCCCGCGACGCAAGGTGGATTCGGCGCTCATAAGCGCAGCGCCGCTGCTGCAGCATTTGACGCTCCGCAATATCCGGACGAACGTTACGACCACCGACACCACGTTCGCTCCGGTGGCGCCGCCCGGCTTCACGGTGTTCCAAGCGGTGCCGTATGTCGAGCCGCCCCCCTTGAGCGTGGGAAGCGCGGCGCCCGCGTGGAAACTCGCCGGGGCGGCGAACACCGATTCGCTGGCGCTGATCGACCTGCGCGGCAAGGTGGTGCTGCTGGATTTCTGGTACAGCACCTGCGGCCCATGCGTGATGGCGATACCCGATCTCGAAAAAATTCACAAACGCCATGCGAAGTCGGGCGTGGTGGTGCTCGGCGTCAACTGCTTCGAGAAGCCGCCCGCCGATCCGGCGGCGTTTCTGAAACGCCGGGGCGCCACCTACAGAACGCTCGTCGGCGGAGAAACGATCGCAAAGGACTACCACGTGGGCGGATACCCCACGCTGTTCGTGATCGACCGCGGCGGCACGATCGTTGAAATTGTGGAAGGGTACGGCAAGGACGTGCACAAACGCGTCTCGAGGGCAATCGAGGCCGCGTTGGCGAGGAAGTAGCGGCAACCGAAAGCTTCGGAGCAAGCGATGCATGAGAAATGCCGCCGGCTGAAAATTGAACCGACAATCGCTGAATAATCGAATCCGTGAACATATTCAGTGAACATATATCGGGCGCCCGCATTCGTCGGATTTTGCAGCTCGCGTGCGTTCGAGTGGCCCCGGCCGGCCACACCGTTCACGCACGGCCGGCATCACCCCATCGATTGCGGGAATGAGCGTCAACCTTCCAATCGGAACATTCGACGGCATCGTACCGTGTCGCATCTCCGGCGTGGTCTCCTCGCGAAGCGGAACCATGCGACCATCTCACTCCGCACGCTCGAGGCACACGATGGGAGCCGACCGACGTGCATCACGACACCATTCGAAGGGATCATGCCCAGGCATCGGATCATCTCTCTCATCGCGCTGCTGATCACCGGCGCGGCCACGACATCCACCGACTCAACGGCACAGGAAACGACAACAGGCTCGCCCGGTACGCCGCACGCAGCCTCGGTTGATCCGGGCGCACACGCCACCCTGCTCCGCGCCGACTCGGCGCTGCGAAGCATTCGAACGTTGGAGTACGACGCACGCGATGTCTATCGTTTCGGATCCCGCCCGGACCCGACCATCACGGATCTGCACGTCGTGCTGGAGCGTACCGATACAAACGATCCGGCGGGCGCGCGCGAGCGCCTGGAGTACCGCAGCGGAACGATCCAAACATGGGACGGCACGATCAGACGCCGGATCTCCGAAAGCAAGCGGACCCTGATCCTGGACACGACCGAAGCCGGGCGCAGGTCGGTATCGCACAGCACCGGGGTGCCGCGCATGTTCACCGCGAACGGATCGCTGAAGGATCTCGGCGATGACGTCATCGGCGTGCGATCGTTCGGCTCCGACACACTCGACGGGCTTCCCTGCCGCGTGGTACAACTCGTCTACCGTGATGAGGAGGGCAAGCACCTCTCCGGACGTACTCGAACATTGTGGTTCGACACGAGGAGCTTTCTGCCGCGCCGGGCCGTGGACACGTTGTACGTCGCCGGCGCGCTGCTGACGCAGGATCTCCTGATCCGGAACTTGCGGACAAACGTCACCGTCGATGCCGCGACGTTCGCGCCGGAAGCGCCGGCAGGCTATACGGTGGAATACCTCCAGCCCGGCATGCCCGGCCCGCCGCCGCTGGAGGTCGGCAGGACGGCGCCGGATTGGGCGCTCCGCAACGGCGACGGCGACACGGTATCGTTGAGAAGCCTTCGCGGCAGGGTGGTGCTGCTCGATTTCTGGTACAGCACCTGCGGCCCATGCGTGATGGCATTTCCGAGTCTGCAAAGAATTCACGAGCGCTTTGCCGATCGCGGCGTGACGGTGCTCGGCGTCAACTGCAAGGAGCCCGACGAGAACAATCCCGCGGGATTTCTCAAGCGTCGCAACGTCACCTACTCCACGCTGCTGCACGGCGACGACGTGGCCACGGCATATCGCGTCGGTGGTTTTCCGACGCTCTTCATCATCGATCGCAGCGGCGTGATCGCGCGCGTGATCCCGGGATACGGCGCCAAGATGGAGGAACGCCTGGCCGAAGCGGTGGAGGCGGTGCTGGCGAAGGAATGATCCAACAGTAGATCGGAAGGAACAACCGGCGGCTGCATCGGTCCGAATTTCTACTCACGCATATGAGGAAGGGCCGCTCGACATCAGCGGCTCTTCCCCGACACCCGGAATCGCTGCAATGCCATCTGTTTCAACGAGCATCGCACGGATATTTTTTTTTAAGATTACATCCATGAACGGATATCACGCGCTCGCAATCACATCCATCGTTGCAGCCGCCCTGCCGACCTTCACCGCACACGCTCAGGACAAGCGCGTCGAGGAACTGCTGCGCCGCGTCGACTCCGCGCTCGCATTGATCAACACGGTGGAGTACCATGCGACG
>CAZJYH010000039.1:0-9608 GCA_964549365.1 uncultured Alphaproteobacteria bacterium | reverse complement strand
AGAATTTCCGGCAGGGTTTCGGCGCGACGAATGGCCACGGAGATCGAGGGCATCGGCTCACAGCTTCGTATCGACTGCACGCTGCAGGATACGGCCCGGACGTATGTGTTCGATGGGACCGCGGTGGCCGTCCATAATCACGCGCGTCGGGTCAGCATCATCGGGGACTCCGCATCGAGAGCGCTGCGGTTGATTGCCGGAGGGCCGCCTCGCAACATTCTTCCGGGCATGCTCCAACAGCGCGTATCGATATCGGACGCATTGAAGTACGCGCAATCGTTCGAATATCTCGGCGTGGTGCGTTCGGGCGGCATACGATGCCACAGGGTTCGCCTCAGGTTTCCCGACAACGACATCACCACCGGCAACGTCGATATCTACGATTTCGGCGCCAAGGATTTCCTCCCCCGTCGCACGAATGACATCTATCTGCTGGACGGAAAGCGGAATACAACGGAGCTACGGATCTCCATTGACGGTGTGAACAATCCACCGGCCGATTCCGTCTACGGCACGGCACCGCTCGCCGGCTATACCATTGAACAGTACAAGGTCGCGGCACCTCCGCGGCTCCATGCCGCGGGAACGACGGCGCCGGAATGGACGGCGCGCTGCGGTGACGGAACCACGCGATCGCTTGCGCAGTTCAAGGACAGCATCGTGCTCCTCGACTTCCGGTACACAACATGTGCCCCGTGCATCCGGGCGATCCCGATGCTCGAGCGCATCAACGAGAAGTTCCGCGGCCGCGGCGTTGTGGTGCTCGGCGTGAACTGCTTCGACTCGGAGAAGACGGACCCGGCCGGATTCCTGCGCAGACGCGGCGCAACGTATGCAACGCTCGTGCAAGGCCAGGATATCGCACGTCTGTACAACGTGAGCGGCTACCCGACGCTCTACATCATCGACGGCGCGGGGACCATCCTCCACGCGAAGGCTGGATACGGTGAGGGCGTCGAGGAGGAGATCACCGGCATGCTGAACGCCCGCCTGAACGCCGTGGAGCATTGACTCGTTCACCCTGAATCGTGCGGCTCACTCCGGCCGAACGCCTGATCACGACGGCGTTGTGCGCCTTTCGGGCATGCCCGCATTCTCTCGACGCTACACATCCGGCGAACCACTAACTTTGCAGCCGCTGAACTCGACTCCGAACCAACCTGCCCGCGCGGCCTTCGTATGTCCAAACCAAAACGCCTGTACCTGATCGACGGCATGGCCATCCTCTTCCGGGGATACTTCGGCCTGATCTCCACCCCGCTCACCTCGAAGAGCGGCGAGCCCACCGGCGGCACCTTCGCCTTCTGCTCCACGCTCGTGCGACTGCTGGAGCAGCACAAGCCGGACCTCATCGCGGTGGCCTGGGACAGCAAGGAGCCCACGTTCCGGCACAAGCAGTTCGCCGAGTACAAGGCGCATCGCGACGAGTTCCCGGAAGACCTTGTGCCGCAGCTCGAACGGGTGAAGCAGATCGTGGACCTCTACCATATCCCCTCGCTGCAGATGCCGGGGTACGAGGCGGACGACATCATCGGCACGCTTGCCCGCCGCGCCGAGCGCGAAGGATACGAGGTGTACTGCGTGACGCCGGACAAGGACTATTTCCAGTTGGTGTCGGACCGGATCAGGATCTATCGGCCGTCGAAGCCCGGCATGCCCGAGGAGATCGTGGGGACCGACGGCGTGGCCGCGAAGTTCGGCGTGACGCCCGACCGCGTGATCGACGTGCTGGCGTTGATGGGCGATTCCTCCGACAACATCCCCGGCGTCAAGGGAATCGGCGAGAAGACCGCCATCCCGCTCATCCAGGAATACGGCACGCTCGAAGGGCTCTACGAGGGGCTCGATCGCGTGCCGAAGGCCGGCGTGAAGAAGAAGCTCGAGGAGGGGCGCGACATGGCCTTCCTCTCGAAGCAACTGGTCACGATCGACGTCGACGTGCCGGTGGAGGTGTCGTTCCGCGACCTGCACGTTGATCCGCCCGACGTGGAGGGCCTGCTCCGTACGTACGGCGAGCTCGGGTTCAAGACGCTCGTGACGCGGTATCGGGCGGATCTCCCCACGGAGGCCGCCGCAACGGCCGCGCCGGGCCCCGCTGCGGCGAGCGCATCGACGGACGAAGGCGCGCAACAGGCGACCGCGGACGAGTCGGCTTCGGACGATGTCGGCGCCGAGGCGCCCCCCGCCGCATCGTTCGACCTCACGTACGAGGGGTTGAAGACGATCAGCGATGTGCCGCACAACTACGGCATCGTCCGGACGGAAGAGGAGCTGCGCGCGCTGGCGAAGCATCTCGCCGAGGGGCCGATGCTCTCGTTCGATCTGGAGACCGACGGGCTGGACTGGCAGACCGGCAACATCATCGGCTTCTCGTTCTCGGTGAAGCCGGCCGAGGGCTTCTACGTGCCGGTGCAGCACGACGCCACCACCACGGTGGAGGAGAACGATACGCTCTTCGGCGAGGAGCGCACGCAGGCGGCCACCGAGGGGCTGCCGCTCGCGATCGCCTTGAAACACCTGGCCCCACTTCTGACGAACCCCGCGCTTCCGAAGACCGGACAGAACGCCAAGTTCGACATGCTGATGCTGATGGAGCAGGGGGTGCAGGTGGTTCCGATCGCGTTCGATTCGATGCTGGCCAGCTACGTGCTCGACTCCACGCGCGAGCACAACATGGACGATCTCTCCGCCCGTTATCTCTCCTATCGCCCCGTCTCGATCACCGAGCTGATCGGCCCGCGCGGCAAGGGACAGTTGAACATGCGCGACATCCCGGTCGACCGCGTGGGCGAATACGCCGCGGAGGACGCCGACATCACGCTGCAGCTCCAGATTCGGTTGAAGGAGGAGCTCGAGGCGCAGAACCTGCTGCGCGTGGCCGAGGGGTACGAGTTCCCGCTGGTGGAGGTGCTGGCCGCGATGGAGCATTGCGGCATCTACATCGACGTCGGCTCGCTGCGCGAGATCTCACAGAGCCTGGAGGAAGCCGCCGCCCGACTGGAGACGGAGATCCACGAATTGGCAGGCGAGCCGTTCAACATCGGCTCGACCAAGCAACTCGCGGAGATCCTCTTCGAGAAGCTGAAGCTTCCGACGAAAAAGAAGACGAAGACCGGCTACAGCACCGATCAGTTCGTGATGGAGGAGCTGGCGGCGCTGCATCCGCTCCCGGAGAAGATCCTCGAGTATCGCCAGGCGGTGAAGCTGAAGGGAACGTATGTGGACGCGTTGCCGAGCCTGATCAACAAGAAGACCGGGCGCGTGCACACGAGCTACAACCAGGCGGTGGCCGCCACCGGACGGCTCTCCTCGAACAACCCGAACCTGCAGAACATCCCGATCCGCAGCGAGATCGGACGGGAGATCCGCAAGGCCTTCATGGCCGGCATACCGGACGGCGTGATCCTCTCGGCGGATTACTCGCAGATCGAGCTGCGCATCATGGCGCACGTCTGCGGCGACGAGACGATGATCCAGGCCTTCCGTGACGGGTACGACATCCACGCCGCCACCGCGATGCGCGTGTTCAATGTGCCGAAGGAGGAGGTGACGCAGAACATGCGGCGCAAGGCGAAGGAGGTGAACTTCGGCATCATGTACGGCATCGGAGCCTTCGGCCTGGCGCGCCGGTTGAAGATCGGGCAGAAGGAGGCGAAGGAGCTTATCACCGCGTACTTCCAGAACTACCCAGGCGTGCAGGAGTACATCACGCGCACCGTGGAGGCCGCGCGCACGAAGGGATATGCCGAGACGCTCAGCGGACGCCGACGCTACTTCCCGAACATCAACGCGGGGAATCAGGCGGTGCGCGCCGGAGACGAGCGCGCCGCGATCAACATGCCCATCCAGGGGACCGCGAGCGACATCATCAAAGCGGCGATGATCAACATCCACCGCACGCTGCACGATGCCTTTCCGAAGGCGAACATGCTGCTGCAGGTGCACGACGAGCTGGTGTTCGAGGTGCCGCGATCCGAGGCGGACGACCTGGCCGTCTTCGTCAAACATGCCATGGAGAACGCGTTCCCGCTCGGCGAGGTGCCGGTGATCGTTGACACCGGAATCGGCATCAGCTGGTTCGAGGCGCATTGAGCGGATGCCGACGGCTACCGCCCGACGGAATAATCGTACCACATTCAAAGCGTGCGCGACACTCGTCGGCATACGAACGTCCACGGCCACCAACCACGGCCGCGGTGATCCTCGATTTTTTCACCCGGATTCCTCGGATCAATACGCACAGGAATTTCCGTAAGCCAGGTATATAATTGCCTCGAGAAAATCATCGGACCGCGCCGTGACGGCGCGGTCCGAAACCCATCATCATCGTATGATCAACGCAATTAATTCAATGTGACGCAGGTGGAACCGGCCTTCAACGTGAACTTCACGTCGGTTGGGTCGCCACCACACGGATAGAAGTCCACATCCGACTCCAGGCAGAACTCTTCGTTGTTGAACGGTCGGTATGAGGTCAACTTCTTGTTCACGAAGACCAGCTCCGTCACGCTGCAATATTCACCGTCAAGGCCGTCGATCCTTGTCCTCGCATAGAAGCTGATCCTCCCCGTCGCCGGGAACTGCGCGTCCGCTTGATTCGAAACGATTGTCGCATTCGAGGAGGTCCGGTCCGGATCCACCTGCGTGGTGATATTCCCATACGCCGGATCGAAGCCGGTTGCGCTGATCTTCACCGGCGGCAGACTCTCATTCAACGGTACATTCGGCGGTGGGGGCTCGCGATTGCAATTGAACGTCCCGGATCCCGAACTCGGACATACGAGAATCGTTGGGCCTGCCGGATAAAAGAAGACTTCCTTGCAGCCGCCGACGATGATGCACGAGCAATCCTGCGCCGATGCCTGTACCGCACCGGCCAGGAAGGTCGCGAACGTCAGCGCCGCGAGCACCGCGAACCAGTTTCTTCTGGTTGTCATGGCTATCTCCCGATGGAAATACGATTGAGTGGTCGAGATGCGATGGCTGAACATCATCTCGGGAATTGTCGGTTCTCCTGCCGATGGACCTGTTGATCGTATCGAATAATTTTCCCGGGCCGTAGCAGATGTGCTCGACCCGGGAATTATTGTCATCTCGCCGATCAATTCAACGTGACGTTGCTGGTGCCCGCCTTCAGCACGAAGACCGTCTTCTGCGCGGGATCATTGCAATCATAGAACTCCGTATCCGACTCCAGCGTCAGGTTCTCACTGTTGAACGGACGGTACGAATTCACGTTGTCGTTCACGAAGACCAGTTCGGTGCGGCTGCAGTACGTTCCACTGAGCCCGGAGATCGTGGTCCGCGCGTAGAAACTGATGCGTACGGTCGCCGGGAATTGTGCATCGTCCTGATTCGACTTGATGGTCGCGTTGGAGGAGGTGCGCGTCGCATCCGGATCCAACGTCGTCGTGATGATTCCGTACCGCGGATCATTGCCCGAGACCTTGATATTGACCGGCGGAAGGCTTTCGTTGAGCGGCGTTCCAGGCGGCGGCGGCTCCTGGCTGCAGCCGCTGAAATCTCCGGAACCACTGCTCGGGCAGACGAGGATCGTGGGACCACTCGGGAAGAAAAAGACCTCCTTGCAGCCGCCGACGACGGTGCAGGAACAATCCTGCGCGGACGCACCGGCCACGCCTGCCACGAAGGTCAGGACGATGAGTGCCGCGAGTGTTGCCATCCAGTTTTTCCTGGTTGTCATGGATATCTCCTGATGAGAATACAATTGAGTGTGTGAGATGCGACGGCTGAACATCATCTCAGTGATTGCTGTGATGTAAGACCTGCCGATGGACCGAAGAAGGGCCAAAGGACCGAAGAAGGCGCGTGCGAACCTGCGCCCGGGCGTCGAATCGGCACATGCGCGGATCCGATCGAATGCCGGCGCGATCGAATTGCGGATCGGCATCGATCCCGTCGCAAGGTCTGCGGGGATCCGCTCGAATTCGTGTGGATACACGATACCACGATGAAGCCGACTCCCCTCACGGACATGTGCCGGTGACGACGAGCACGAGCGGCCGTCCCGACGTACCACGATGACGACCGAAGGTTCAGGGATATAGAGCAATGGGGGGACCGCGCGTGGACACCGAATCGCGCCGCGGTTCAAAAAGTACACTGCAGGGTACCGGTACACACGTCCGAGAATCCCGGAGGATTCCCTCGTGTTTGTTCGGCGGTTTGAGTATACTCGCATCTCGAAATCCGGTACAACGGTGAAGCTCCGTGGATGCGCTGCGCGCATTGGGCCGCACCGGCCGGATCCGTACGTAGCCTGCATGCGCCGCGATCCCCGGTCAGCACCCACGATCACATCCCGGCTTCCGTCCGATACTCCTCACACGTACAGGGCATTGGGCATGGCTCTTCCCACGCACGACCCAACGGGGCATTCTCAGGCTCACAGCCCGAATCGGCGGGCCCCCATATCATTGCCGGCATTGGCAGCCGTCGCGCTCGTCGCGTGCATCCCCGTGTGCGCGCAGTCGATCACGGGGGTGGTGAACATCTACGCTCCGGTCACGGCCATCACGAACTGCACCATCACGGTCCCCACCACCTCCGGATTCTCCGCGGGCGATCGCATTCTGGTGATCCAGATGCAGGGCGCCACGATCGATCAATCGAACTCCGCCGGCTTCGGCACCATCATCAACACCAACAACGCCGGCAACTTCGAGTTCGCGACGGTGACCGCCGTGACGCCGACCACGCTCTCACTGAAGAACCGGCTGGTGCGGGCGTATACGCCGAGCGACCACGTGCAGGCCATACGCGTGGCGTCGTTCACCGATATCTCGGTGATCGGCACGGTCACGTGTCAGCAATGGAACGGGAGCACCGGCGGCGTAGTGGTTCTCGAGGCGACGGGCACCATGACGCTGAACGGCGGCATCGACGCGAGCGGCCTGGGGTTTCGCGGCGGAACCGTCACGAATGTGCCGATCGCCTGCGGCGGCACGAACCTGGACTTCTTCTATCCGGCCGGAAGCCTGATGGGGGCAAACAAGGGGGAAGGAATCGCCGCCGCACAGGCGGCCTGGGCGTGCGGGCGCGGCGCGATCGCAAACGGCGGCGGTGGCGGCAATAATCACAACGGCGGAGGCGGCGGTGGCGCGAACTACGGCGCCGGCGGCTACGGCGGATCGGAGTGGAGCGGTTGCTCCACGAACAACGGGGTCACGCGTGGCGTCGGCGGCTATGCGCTCAACTTTGCGGGAAGCGCCCAGGCATACATGGGAGGAGGAGGAGGCGCCGGGCATATGAACGAGGCATCCGGAACCGCCGGAGGGTCCGGGGGCGGCATCGTCATCGTCCGGGCCGGCACGATCCGCGGCGCGGGCCGCATCACCAGCAACGGCGGGGACGTGCCGCTCGAAGGAGGCACGAACACCGACGGATGCGGTGGAGGCGGCGCCGGCGGCTCGGTGCTGCTCGATGTCGGCAGTTACGGCAACACGATCAGCGTGGAGGTCAAGGGCGGGGCGGGCGGCAGCACACCGTGGGGCCTCGGCAAGATCGGCCCCGGCGGCGGAGGCGGCGGCGGGATCGTCTGGACCTCCGGAGCGGCGCCGGGCAACGTCGTCGTGACCGCCACGGCCGGAGCAAACGGCATCCACACGCCGAACGGTGACCAGTGGGGCGCCACGCCCGGGGCTGCGGGGGGAGTGCAGACGGGGCTGGTGGTGACCGAAGGGAATGTCCCCATCGCGGCGGTGACCATAACGCCCGGCGGACCGGTGACGATATGCGGCGGCGATTCGCTGGTGCTTTCGTCGACTCCGGGGTTCGCCTCGTACCGCTGGTCGCCGACCGGAGGCTCCAACCCCGTCGCCGTGGTACGGCCGGCGGCATCGAGTCGGTATTCGGTAACCACCACAGCCGCCGACGGGTGCACAAGCGTCGCCGTGATCGACATCACGGTGCTCCCGACGCCGAAGGCCGATGCCGGACCCGACCTCGCCGTCTGTGCCGGATCGCGCATCGCGATCGGACGTGACGCGGTGGACGGAACGCCCCCCTACACGTACGCATGGTCACCGACGACCGGTCTGAGCGCCCCGAACAGCGCGCAGACCTTCGCCTCGCCGGCGTCGACGACGACCTATGTCATGACGGTCGGCGACGCCCGGGGAGAGTGCATCTCGCGCGACACCGTGGTGGTGACCGTATTCCCGACGCCGCAGTTGCCGCGCCTTCGCGACACGACGATCTGCCACGGGACGTCGGCCACGATCGGAGCCCCCGCCGCATCGGGAACCCCGCCGTTGCGGTACGCCTGGACCCCCGGAACCGCGCTGGCCGACTCGACGAAACCGACCACGCTCGCGCGGCCCACCTCGACGACGGATTACATCCTGAAGGTGACCGACGCGCACGGCTGCGTCGCCCTGGACACCGTTCGCATCACGGTCCGTGTGCCGCCGGCGACGTCGATCCGGCCGGACACGACGATCTGCGCCGGCGACAGCGTCACGCTCTCCGCATCGGGAGGATCGACGTATCGATGGAGCCCGACGGCCGGGCTCAGTTGCACGTCGTGCCGCACGCCGCGCGCAGGCCCCACGATAAGCACGCGATACACGGCCGCCGTGACCGACAGCAACGGCTGTACACGGCTCGACTCCGTGCTGGTAACCGTGACGCGAATCAAGCTGGGAGGAACGCCGGGCCCGCTTGACTTCGGCGCACTCGAAGGTTGCACGCTCAACGCCGAGCGCACCGTGATGCTCCGCAACCCGGGCTCCGACACGGTCCGCCTGGATAGCGCGACCTTCAGCGCAGCGGGCTTCGCCGTGCTCGCGCCGACGTTCCCGCTCAGCATCGCGCCCGGCGACTCGGTTCCCCTGCGTTTGCGGTTCACCCCATCGGGCACAGGCCTCTTCAACGCGCAACTGCATGTTCACGGACGGCCGTGCGGCGCGGAGTATACGATCGACGTGCATGGCGGGAAGTCGGCGGCATCGGTGGCCGTGAGCCCCGGAGCGATCGCGTTCGGCGACGTCAATGCCTGCGACGCCGTCCCGGTCGACACCATCATCGTCGTGCGCAACCTGGGAACCGGCCCGCTCCTGTTGGGCGGCGGGCTCGCCTCCGCTCCGTTCGTCGTCACGGCGCCGTCGTTCCCGATGACGGTACCTCCCGGCGACAGCGTCGTTGTCGGGCTGCGATTCGCGCCGACGGCCGAGGGAAGCGCCGTCTCCACGATCCGTCTGCCGATCACGACCGGAGGATGCGACGACACGCTGAACATCTCCGTCACCGGACGCTATGCGATACCACGCCTCACGGCCTTGGCCTCCGTGAACTTCGGCCGGTTGATCGGCTGTCGCACCGAGGCCGACACGACGATGATACTGCACAATCCGAGCGCCGCTCCCATCACGCTGCGACGCGTCGATCTCCCGGCCGGATTCCAGGCACTTACCCCGCTTCCGATCACGATCGGTCCGGGAGCCGACACCACGATGACGCTCCGCTTCGCACCGTCGGGGAACGGCGCCGCGGGGGGCCGGATGTTGCTCGTCTTCGATCCCTGCAACGACACGCTGGTGACGGACCTCGCCGGTGAGATGTCCGGCGTGAGTTATGCGATCCCCGAT
>CAZJYH010000038.1:0-16273 GCA_964549365.1 uncultured Alphaproteobacteria bacterium | reverse complement strand
CCGTGCGTTCCGGCAACGGCCACCCCGTACTTCATGCGCGTCACCTCGGCGAGCATCTCGGCGCGGCGGATCAACGGGATCTTGTGCCGCGCCGCCTCGGCCGTTTCCGGGTTCTCATCAGCCTTGACCGCGCTGGAGTAGACCACCACATCGGCGCCGGTCACGTTCTCGGCGGCGTGTCCGATCATGACGCGCGCGCCCAGCTCCTCGAGGCGATCGGTCACCTCGCTGCGCGCCAGATCGCTCCCGGTGACGGTGAAGCCCTGGTCCAGAAGGATCTCGGCGATCCCCGACATTCCGATGCCGCCGATGCCGACGAAGTGAACCGTGTTGATGGAGCGGAACAATCCAGTGCCCCTCGTTACTATCGTGTGTCGAATGCCCGGTTGCTTCCGGATCGTAATGCATGCAAGAGGATCGCTCAGGGCGATCGCCTGGTGCGCCAGCCGACGCGAAGCTCGATGTTGTTGTTCCGGGCGAAATCCCGGATTGCGCGGGCGAGATTTCCACTCCGCTCGAAGCTGCCCGGTCTGAGCCGCAGCGCCCTGCGGCGCGAGCGCAGCCGGATGCGCGCCGTTGGATACACCCGCGCCTCGCGTATGCGACGCTCGCGGCGGAAACCGATCCACTCGATGTCGCTCGCGGTGAAGACGCGCTCCTTGAAACGCGTGCGGAAACGCAGCTCGTGCTCGCCCACGATCACGGCGCGCTTGGCGATCGCCGCCACCACCAGCGCCACCAGCGCGGCGAATCCGCAGATCGCGAGCAGGTAGACGATCGGGTCGCGCCACACCACCTCGAACTTCTCACCGATCAGCGTGCCGGTCACGACGATGTACGCGATCAGCGTCACGAAGTACGCGATCGTCGCCAGGTAGTAGATATCGAGCCTGCTCTTGTAGGTCTCTTCCTGCATGATCGTCGCCCCCTGCCAGTTACCTCACCGTTGGTTCCGATCCCCGCGCCGTTCATTCCCGTCCGGATCGCATCATCATCGCTTTCGCCGGGCGAGCACCGCGCGGGCAATCCTCTCGTGCGCGTCGGGCATCGCAAGCGCGGCCGCGTTTCGCCCCATCGTCGCCAGCTCCGCCGGCGCGGCCATCAACTCGAGAATCGTCGGCAACAGCCGCTCGCCCAGATCGGCGTCGAGCACCAGCCGCGCGGCCCCCGCGTTCTGCGCGGCCTCCGCGTTCACGCGCTGATGATCGTCGGCCGCCGTCGGCAGCGGCACCAGAACGGCCGGCTTGCCGACCGCCGCAAGCTCCGCGATCGTGGTTGCCCCCGCGCGCGCCAGCACCAGATCGGCGGCGGCATAGGCCTTCTCCATCTCGTGGATGAAGACCGCTCGATACAACGTTCCGGACCGCTGCTCGCCGCCGGTGTACGTGGTGCCGGTCTGCCAGATCACCTGGATGCCGGCCTCGACGATGCGTTCGATGATCGCGTCGAGCGCGTTGTTGATCGATCGGGCGCCGAGCGACCCGCCGAACGCGAGGAGCGTTGGTGCATCGGGCGCGAGCCCGAAGTGCCGGCGCGAATCGGCGCGATCGTGCTCCTCGAAGAAGACGGTGCGCACGGGATTGCCGCTCACCACCACCATTGCGCCCGGCAGATGCGCCCGTGCCGCCTCGAAGGCCACATGCACCTCGGCGGCGCGCGGCGCAAGCGCCCGGATCACCTTCCCCGGCAACGCGTTCGACTCCATCAGCACCAGCGGCACGCCGAGCAGCGCGGCCACCCGGCCCACCGGATAGCTGACGTATGCCCCGGCGCACACCACCACGTCCGGCCTGAAGCGGCGGAACAGCATCGCGGCCTGCACAAGCGCGACCACCAGCTTCAGCGGCAACAACAACGTCGCGGCCGAGAGCATGCGCCCCAGTCCGCTGATCCAAAGAACGTTCAACCGATACCCCGCGCGGGGCACCACCTTCTCCTCCAATCGCCCGCGCGTCCCCACGAACTCGATCGCGCACTCCGGCTCGATGCGCCGGCATGCGTCGGCAACGGCGAGCGCGGGGAAGATGTGCCCGCCCGTTCCGCCCGCCGCGAAGAGGATCCTCGTCGGCATCAGGCGCGCGCCCCTTCCGGCACGCCCGATCTCGCGCGCTCCGGCGGCATCACGTTCGCGTGGCGCGACACGTTGAGCAGCACTCCCACCGCCGCGGCGCTGAAGAGCACGGAGCTTCCGCCGTAGCTGACGAAGGGCATCGGCAGGCCCGTTGTCGGGAGCAGACCCGTTGTCACGCACGCGTTGATCGTCGCGTATGCGCCGATGATGAGCGTGACGCCGGCCGCCGCCGAGCGCCCCAGATCGTCCGGCGCGAACCGTGCAACCAGCAGCCCTCGCCACACCACCAGCCCGAAGACGATCAGGATCGCGAACGTGCCGATGAAGCCGTACTCCTCGCCGATGATGGCGAAGATGAAGTCGCCGAACGGCTCGGGGACGAAGTCGCGCTGGCGACTCTGTCCGGGCCCGACGCCGATCACCCCGCCGGAGCCGAACGCGATCAGCCCCTGCGTCAACTGGTAGTTTGCTGCGGTCACCGAATCGCTCGACTGCGACTGCATGCTCACGTACGTCATGATCCGCTTCATGCGGTACGGCGCGCTGACGGCATAGGCGGCCACCGCCACCACGCCCACCAGCAGCACCAGCCCGAACTGCTTCAGGTTCACACGGCCGATGAAGAGCGTCCCCATCGCGACCATGAAGATCACCGACGAAGTGGAGAGGTTCGGCTGCAGCGCCACAAGGCCGCAGGTGATCGCCACCCAGAACATCATCGGCATGAAACTGAACTTGAAGTCGTTCAGATACGCCCGCTTGTCGGCGAGCATCACGCCCAGGTGCAGCACCAGCGCGAACTTTGCGAACTCCGAGGGCTGGAACGAAATGGGCCCAAGGCTCAGCCAGCGGGTGGCTCCCTTGATCGCGGTCCCCTCGAAGAGCACGTAGAGCAGCATGCCGAGCGCGAGGATCAGCATCGGTTTCGACCAGCGCTCCAGCCAGTGATAGTCCGCGCGCGACATCGCGAACATCAACCCGATGCCGGCCAATACGCGGATCGCGTGGCTCCAGAAGAACGTCTCGGCCGAGCCGGTACGCTCATCGGCGAATCGAGCCGAAGCGGAGTAGACGAACGCTATGGAAAAGAACATCAGCCCGAGCACGCTGAGCAGGATGAACCAGTCGTTGTGCCCGCGAGGCGCGGGGCCCGGGGCGCCGCGCACGAGCTCACCGGGAACCGGAGCGCCCGCCGTCTCCAACGCGAGATCGGCGGTGCCGGAGCGGCGCAGTATGTCCATCACGCCGCTCATGCGCCGGCCGTGCCGTTGGTTCGTGCACCGCGCGGCTGGAGTGCGGCCACCAATGCCTTGAACACCTCACCGCGATGCTCGTAGTTCTCGAACATGTCGAAGCTTGCGCATGCCGGCGAGAGGAGCACCACGTCACCATCGTGCGCCAGCGAACGAGCGCGGCGCACCGCCTCCTCCATGCTGTATCCGGCATGATGCACCGTCGTCACCGCGCCGAACGCATCGGCCATCTCGTCGGCGGCATCCCCAACGAGCACCGCCGCGCGCACGTGCTCGGCGATGAGCGGGAGCACGGCGTCGTAGACATTCTTCTTGCTCCTGCCGCCGGCGATCAACACGATCGGCGCGGTGAAGCTGCGCAGCGCGTACCACATGGCGTCCACGTTGGTCGCCTTGGAATCGTTCACGTACAACACGCCGTCGAGCGTGCGCACGGGCTCCAGCCGATGCGACACCCCGGGGAACGATGCCAGGGCGTCGCGGATCGTGCCGGACGGAACGTCGAGCAGCCGTGCCGAGAGCGCGGCGGCCATCGCGTTGTAGAGATTGTGCGGTCCACGAATGCGGATATCCTCAACGGACATAACGATCTCCTCGCTCGCGCCCATGCGCACCACCAGATTCCCATCCCGCTCGAACGCGCCGTGTTCCGGTTCGCGCTCGATGCTGAAGGCATACGCCGCGGAAGCCGCGTTCGCCGGAAGATCCTCGAGATTCGGATCGTCGGCGTTCAGCACCACCGCATCGCCTGCATCCTGATTCATAACGATCCGGAACTTCGCGCGGCGATATGCCTCGAAGTCCGCGTACCGATCCATATGATCGGGCGTGATGTTCAGCAGCACGGCCACATGCGGCTTGAAGGTCTCGATGTGCTCCAGCTGGAATGAGCTGAGCTCCAGCACCACCACGCTCTCCGGGTCCGCGTCGAGAGCGATCTCGCTGAACGGGGTCCCGACGTTGCCGGCCACGAACGTTCGGCGCCCGGCGGCACGGAAGATGTGCCCGGCAAGCTCGGTGGTCGTCGTCTTGCCGTTGGTGCCGGTGATCGCCACGATCGGTGCTCGCGATCTGCGCCACGCGATCTCGATCTCGTTGGTGATCGCGATGCCGCGCTCACGAGCGGCGCGCACGATCGGGATCGTGTCGGGAACGCCCGGGGAGAGGACCATCACGTCGGCTTCGAGCGCCCGCTCGGAATGGCCGCCGAACTCGTACTCGGCGCCGATCGCATCCAGCTTCGCGAGCGCCGCGGCATCGGCGGGCTTCGCATCGGAAACGAAGACGCGCGCGCCCTCGGCGCGAAGCAGCTTCGCCACGGCAATGCCGGAGCGCGCCGCCCCGAGAATCGTGTATGTCCGGCCGTCGTTCATCATCATCAGGCTTCGTTCACTCACGCCTTCTGCACCGTATCGTCATGCACCGTTGTGCAAGACCTCCGCCCCGCGGCATCCGCCGCGTCGAGCGCCCCGTTCCGCCGGGAGTTTGGGGCTCCCGGCGGAACCACTACGGAGCATGTTGACCTCTCAACCGGTAGAGCTTGGTACTTAGTACGCTCGCCCTTCGGGCTCGCTGTAGTGCGTAGTTCTTAGGAAGAGAGACTATCGACTCACCAAGAACCAGGCGCTACGATCCAAGCTCCAGACGTTCACTGGCGTGAAGCCTGAGTTGCCGTACACGGCCACTGTTTTCAAAAACACCTTCTCACCGAATCTTCAGCGTCGTGAGCCCGAGGATCGCCAGAAGAATCGCGACGATGTAGAAGCGCGTCACGATCTTCGCCTCGGGCCATCCCTTCAACTCGAAGTGATGGTGCAGCGGCGCCATCTTGAAGATCCTGCGCCCTTCACCATATCGCTTCTTCGTGTATTTGAAGTACGCCACCTGCAGCATCACCGAGAGCGATTCGGCGAAGAAGATCCCCCCCATCACCGGGATCAGATACTCCTTCTTCACGAGGATCATCAGCGCGCCGATCGCGCCGCCGAGGGCCAGCGAACCGGTATCGCCCATGAACACCTGCGCCGGATAGGCGTTGTACCAGAGGAACCCCAGCCCCGCGCCCGCCAGGGCGGCGCAGAAGATGGTGAGCTCATCGGCGCCCCGCAGGTGCGGGATGTTCAGGTAGTTGGCCGCCACGGCGTTGCCGGAGATGTACGTGATCGCCGCCAGCGCCAGCGCCACCACGCTCACCGTCCCGATCGCGAGCCCGTCGAGCCCGTCGGTCAGGTTCACGGCGTTCGAGGTGGCCGTGATCACGAACACCGTCATCGGGATGTAGAGCATCCCGATGTTGAAGATGCCGTCACGAATGAACGGCACCGTGGTGTAGGTGTTGATGTTCGCGAACGTTCCGGGGAACCACTCCGGGAAGAAGTAGATGGTTGCGCCCAGCACCAGACCGATCAACACCTGCCCGACGATCTTGTAGCGACCGATCAGGCCCTTCGGCAGCCGCTTGACCACCTTGAGGTAGTCGTCGAGGAAGCCGACGCCGCCGAGGAACACGGTCACCAGGATCGCCAGCAGCACGTACGCGCTCTTGATGTCGCACCAGAGCAGCGCCGGCACCACAAGCGCCAGCAGCACGATGAGCCCGCCCATCGTCGGCGTGCCGGCCTTCGCCATGTGGCTCTTCGGCGCCTCGCGCTTCCCCTGCTCGCCGATCTGCCGGCGACGCAGCAGCGCGATGATCCGCGGGCCGAACACCAACGCGATGAACAACGCGGTCAGCGCGGCCCCGGCGGCGCGGAAGGTCACGAATCGGAAGAGTCCCAGCCCCGGAGGATGGAACAGCCTTTCGATGTAATCCGCCAGGTAGTAGAGCATCGGTCGATACGCTTAGGAGATCGGTTTGATCGCCGTCGGTCATGCGTCGGCAACCAGAGGCTGCCTGCAGGCCGATCGCCCGCGAGTTGTTGGACCGCCCGGGAGCCGGTTGTGCCACCACGCACAACCGGCCGCCGGTGCAAACGGTCCTTGGTCATTTCATTGTTCTGCCGGCATGAACGTTCGCGTCGTTGCCGGGGCTGGTTCTTAGTATTTAGAGCTTAGTGCTTAGAGCTTGAGTCCTCACCAAGTACTACAGCGAGCCCGAAGGGCGAGCACACCAGGCACGATGCTCTGCCGCCTCTACTCCCCCTCCACCAGTCTCTTCACCACATCCTCCATCCGCATCCCGCGCGAACCCTTGACGAGCACCACGTCGTTCGGCGACAGGATCGCCAGCAACGCTTCGATGAGCGCGTCCTTATCGGCGAAGTGCATCGGCTTCATGCGCATCGTGATGCCGGAGGCAACCAGTGCCCGATACGCGGCCCGCATCTCGGCGCCGTGAAACAGCGCCAGCCCGATCCCCTTCATCCGCGCCAGCTCCTCGCCGATCTTCCGGTGTTCCGCGCGCGAACTGCGTCCCAGCTCCTTCATGTCGGCGAGCACGGCGATGCGAATACCACCGCGCTCCGGCTTCATCGCCGCCAGCGTGGCCAGCGCGGCCAGCGCGGACTCGGGATTGGCGTTGTACGTGTCGTTCAACAGCCGCGCGCCGTTGCCCGCCGTCATCGGCGCCAGACGCGCATACCCGCTCTTGTACACCGGCGTCTCGAACGCCTCCAACGCCCGCTTCACATCGCGCTGCGATACCCTGAGCGCAAGGCCCACCGCGGCCGCGGCAACGGCGTTCTGCGCGGTGTGCAGACCCGGCGTGCGAAGCTGCACCGTGAAGGCACGAGCGCTCGCCTTCCTGCGGTCGGTGATCGCAACCAGCGGCGCGCCCGAGCGATCGAGCGCCCCACGCTTTCCCTGCACGTCGGCAACGGCGGCCCGCCCATACCTGATACGCGCCGGGAGCGTCCGCGCCATGCGCCGGAGGCGCGCGTCGTCCACGTTCACGAACGCCGTGCCGCCGTGCGCGGCGAGATACTCGAAGAGCGCCCCCTCCTCGCGCGCAACCCCCTCGACGGAGCCGAGCAGTTCCAGATGCTCGCGCCCGATGTTCGTGATGATGCCGTGCGTCGGGCGAAGAATCGCGCAGAGCCGGGCGATCTCCCCCGGCGTGTTCGTGCCGATCTCGATCACGGCAGCCGTGTGCTCCGCGCGCAGGCGCAGCATCGTGGCCGGGACGCCGATCAGGTTGTTCAGGTTCCCCTCGGTACGCAGCACCGTGTAACGGGCGCCCAGGACATTCGCGATCAGCTCCTTCGTGGTCGTCTTCCCGTTCGAGCCGGCAACGGCGATCACCGGAATCTCGAACGCGGCGCGATGCGCCGTCGCGAGACGGCCGTAGGCCTCGAGGGTGTCGTCGACGACAACGAGCGGCAATGCCGCCGGGCCGTGTTCCTCGAACCAACGGCGCGCGACGATCGCGGCCGACGCTCCGCGCCGCGCGACGTCCTCCACGAAGGCATGCCCATCGAAGGTTTCGCCGGTGAGCGCAACGAAGACCTCACCCTTTTTCAATGAACGCGAGTCGGTCGAGAAGCCGGCAACCTTGCGGCGCTCGGAAGCGCGCGTGCCGGTGTACCGATGGGGTTCGAGCACGAGCAGCAGCTCGTGTTGTGTTGTCGGGCTCATGCGTTCCGTTGTTCGCCTCTCATCGGCCGGCGTTGTGCCGGATCCAGTCGGCAACCTGCTCCTCATCGCTGAAGTGCCGGCGCTCCCCGCCGATGATCTGATAGTCCTCATGCCCCTTGCCGGCGATCAGCACCAGATCGCCCGGTCCGGCCTCATCGAGCGCCGTCGCGATCGCCTCGGCGCGATCGGTCACGCGCCGCACATCTCCGCGGATTGTCCGAGGTCAGCACCACACGATCGGCCAGCCGAGCGGCGGCTGCGCCCATCAGCGGGCGTTTGGCGCGGTCGCGATCGCCGCCGCAGCCGAACACCGCGGTGATGCGGGCATCGGTGCCCCCCAGGTGCCGCAGCGCTTCGAGCACGCGCTCCAGCGCGTCGGGCGTGTGCGCGTAATCGATCACGGCCGTCGCGTCGTCTCCCAACGGTATGGACTGCATGCGGCCCGGAACCGGAATGAGCGTCGGAACCGCGGCCGCCAACTGCTCACGGCTGAAGCCGAGCCCCATGCCGATCGCGAACGCCGCCGTCACGTTCCAGACGTTGAACGCGCCGAGCAGTCGAGTTTCAAGGAACAGCTCCCCGCCGCCGAAGCGGTCGGCGATGCACAACCTCCAGCGCGACCGCTCGGGCGTAAGCTCGAGATCGGCGATGCGGAGATCGGCGTTCGGCCCGGCTCCGTACCGATACGGCGTGCCGCGCGTATCGCGCAGCATCGCCTCGCCGCTCGGATCGTCGATGTTCACCGCCGCGGGGTGGCCGGCGGGGAGATCGTCGAAGAGCCGCTTCTTCGCCCGGAGGTAGGCCTCCATCGAGTCATGGAAGTCGAGGAGATCCTGCGTGAGGTTCGTGAACGCGGCTCCGGCGAACTGCAGGCCGGCAACGCTTTCCAGCGCGAGCGCATGCGACGATACCTCCATCGCCACCATCGTCATCCCAGCATCGGCCATCTCCGAGAGGATCGTTGCAAGCTCGGGCGCCTCGGGTGTCGTGTAACCGGTGGGGACCATGCGATCCACCAGTTTGCCGAGCGTTCCGATAAGGCCGACGCGCTCGCCGCAGGCGTTCAGCAGCTGTCGCAGCACGTACGAGGCCGTCGTCTTGCCGTTGGTCCCCGTTACGCCGAGCAGCCGCAGCCGCCGTGCCGGCCGGCCGGCAAGCTCCTGCGCGACCTGCGCCATCGCCAGCCGTGCGTTGCCGACAACGATCAGGGTGACATCGTTCCCGGCGATCATGGCCGCGGGCATCCGCTCCTCGGCGTCGGTGATCACCGCCGCCGCGCCTGCGCGTAGCGCCTCCGGCACGAACTCCACGCCTCGGTCATCCCGGCCGTTGACGGCAACGAACAGGTCGCCGGGCTCAACCGTGCGGCTGTCGTAGCGCACGCCCCGCACATCACGATCGGTACGGCCGTGCACCCGGCACGGACCTTCGATTGCCGTCAGTATGGAGGAGAGTTGAGGGATATGCAGCTCGCGCATCAACGTGATTGTTGCTCCCCTCACCTGCAGACCAGCACCACCGACTGCCGCCGATTCGCCAGCGGTGTGTTGGGCGCGGCTTTGCGTGGCCACCACGCCGCTCCCCTCGATCCGCGGCTTCACGCCGCAGGCGTTCAACATGTTCAGGGCTCTTCTCAGCGACAGGCCGCGCACATCGGGCATCAGACCGCTCGGCGCCGTCTCGTTCATCGTGAGCGTCACCACCGCATGCGGCTCGGCAACCGCGCCGGGCACGGGGTTCTGTGCGGCCACCATGGCACCACGGCCCCGCACCACCACACGGCACCCGTATTTCTCGGCCACTCGCCGGGCGGACTCCGCATCGACGCCCCTGAGATCAGGAACGCGGAGACGCTCCGGTGTTCCGGGGACGGCATGCGCCGGGGCCGGTCGTGTCGCCGCGAAGGCCGGCTCGCGCCGATCGTCGGCGCCGGCGACACCCGCGATGCGCCGCGCGATCTCGCGGAAGATCGGGGCGGCCACCTGGCCACCGTAGTAGCCGTTGGTGGGGGAGTCCAGAAGCACCAGCAGCGCCACCTTCGGATCGTCGGCGGGAAAGAAGCCGACGAACGAGGCGTTGTATTTCGACTTGGAGTAGGCGCCGTTGGAGAGCTGCTGCGCGGTGCCGGTTTTCCCGGCGATGCGAAGTCCGCTCACACGCGCCGCGGTGCCGGTTCCCCGCTCCACCACGCCGACCAGCATCTCGCGAAGCGTGTCCGCCGTTGCCGTGCTGATCACCCGGCGCACCTCCTGCGGCGCGATCTCCTCGATCACCTCGCCGGAGCGGTCGAGCCTGCGCTTCAACAGATGCGGCTGCATCATCACGCCGCCGTTGGCGACCGCCGCATATGCACACACCAACTGCAACGGTGTTACCGCAAGCCCATATCCGAAGGCCATGAACTCCTGGGTTCCATCCTCGAACTCATTCGCCTTGCGGACATCGCCGCGCGCTTCGCCGGGGAGATCGATCCCGGAGACGATGCCGAATCCGAAGTCGCGCACGTACTTGTAGAAGCGCGGCCGGGAAACGCCGGAGGCCACCTTGGCGAAGGCGATGTTGCTGGAGTGCTCCATCGCTTCGCGGAAACTCATCACGCCGGTCGGATGGTCGTCACGGATCGTGTGCGCCCCCAGGCGATAGATGCCCCCCTCTCCGTCGATGCGCGAATCGACCGTCACGTTCCCCTCCTCCAGCGCCGCCGCCGCGGTCACCACCTTCATGGTGGAGCCGGGCTCGTACATGTCGGTGACCGCACGCACGCGGATGGCCGCCTGATCGGCATGGCGCAGATCGTTGGGATCGTACGAGGGATAACTCGCGATCGCGAGCACCTCGCCGGTGCGCGGGTCCACGGCGATCGCCGTTCCCGACGCGGCGCCCGCATAGTCCACCCCCTTCTTCAGCTCCTCCTCGACGATCCCCTGCACGTTGATGTCGAGCGTCAGCACCAGGCCGTCGCCGTGCTCCGGCTTTACCTGCGGAAGGTCCACATCGGGACGTCGGTGCCCGCGCGCATCGCGCTGCATCACGATGTACCCGTCGGTTCCGCGCAGTTTTCCGTTGTAAAAGAGCTCGATGCCGTTCAGGCCGTTGTTGTCGACATCGGTGCAGCCGAGCGCCTGCGCGCCGAGCGCGCCGTACTCGAATCGGCGCAGCGGCTCCTTCAGTTTGATCAGGCCGTTGTCCTCCAGACCCTTCAGCGAATCGAGCGCCGCGCCGCTCACCTTGCGCCGCAGCCACACGAACGAGGAGTTCCGCACGGTGATCTTCTTCAACCATTCGTCGTACGGTTCGCCGAACGCCGCCGAGAACGCCTTCGCCAGCGTTCGCGCGTTCTCCACGTGCGTGGGATCAACGGCGAACGACAGACTGACGGAGTTCGAAGCGAGCAGATTCCCGTTCCGATCGTACAACACGCCCCTCTCCGCCTGCAGCGCAACCCTCGATTCGGATTGCCGCCGTGCCTGGGCCGCATAGGCCGAGCCGTCCACCAACTGCAGCTTCACCAGCCGCCCGGCAATCACCGCCAGGCCCACGAACAGCAGCCCCGCCACCACGTACAGGCGTCGCGCGTCGCGATGCGGGCGCCGGCGCTCCGGAGCCGCGGTCTGTTCACTGATCATCGTCTGCATCTGCCGAGGGCTCCGTATCGCCTGAAAGGCGGGACTCGCGCGTTGTCCGATACTCCATGCCGGGCGCCTGGCCCTCGATTCACGGCTGCCGTCGGGCCAAATTCCGTCGGCCTGCCGCTCTATCGGCCGGCCGCGGGCTCACCGGACGCGGGCTCACCGGACGCCGGCTCATCGTTGCCGATCGAGTCGTGCGCGCCGTTGCCTGCGGGCACGGGCTGCGGGCTTTCGCCGGCTGCGCGCGGCGCCGGAAGCAGTTCCTGCGGCGGCTGCGCGGGCTGTACCAGACCGAGCCGGTCGCGGCCAAGCGTCGTGACACGCTCGACGGACATCATCCGCAACAGCTCGGCGCGCAGTTTCTCGTTCTCCGTCTGGGCGAGATCGCGCTCGTGCTCGAGCGACGTGATGTCGCCGAGCAGATCGTTGACGGCGATCGCGTTGGCGATATAGAGCGTTGCGAGCGTCGCCGCGCCAAGCAGCATCGCGGCCGTCACCCAGCGACGGAGAAACGGACGAACGTGCCCACGATGGGGCGATGAGGTATCGGCGGCAGGGCGCGCGGCGCGCGTTGTCGCGGCCGTTGCCCCGCCGACCCCACCGGCCACGGAGGCACGTCTGGTCGTCGGCGTTGAGAGAGTTGACATTGGTTATCCGTTCCGGGACGAGAGGGAACTCGCGGAGTCCCCGGACCTTCGTCCGTTGATGGGTCGCTGCCCATCGTCGATCACACGTTCTGCCGCGCGCAGCTTGGCACTGCGTGCACGCGGGTTGGCGGCAACCTCCTCATCGGATGGAAGAAGGGGTCGGCGCGTCAGCACTTTCAATCGTCGTTGCTTGGTGCAACGGCACACGGGGAGCTCCGGGGGGCAGATGCATTCGCGCTCTTCCTCGCGAAATGCCTCCTTCACCATCCTATCCTCGAGCGAGTGATAGGTGAGCACCACGAAACGTCCGCCGGGGAGGAGCAGAGGGATGAATCCTTCGAGAGCACGTTCCAGCTCGCCGAGCTCATCGTTGGCAGCGATGCGAAGCGCCTGGAATACGCGCGAGAGGGTCTTGATCAGGAAGCGATCGGGGATCACTCCTTCGATCACGGTGCGCAGATCCGTTGTCGTCACGATCGGCCGGCCCCGGCGTTCGCGCGCGATCGCCTGTGCGATCTTCCACGCCGCCGGCTCCTCGCCGTACTTCCGGAGCATCGTCGCGATCTCCTCCGGTGTGTCGCGGTTGACGATGTCGGCCGCGCTTCGCCTGTCGGCTGATGCACCGAACCGCATGTCCAACGCCATCGTCTGCCGGTAACTGAGGCCGATCTGATCGGAATCCAGTTGTCGGCTCGAAACGCCGAGATCAAGCATCACCCCGTTCAGCCGCACTCCGGCGGCGGCCAAGGTCTCGACCGCCTGCGTGAAGTATGCCTGCCGAAGGATGATGCCCCCGCCCACCTCCTCGCCGAAACGCTCGCGCGCGTGCGCGATGGCTCCGGGATCGGCGTCGAAGGCGTATACGCATCCGCTGCCTCGCACCAGCTCAAGGATCGCGGCGGCGTGCCCACCGCCACCGAGCGTTCCGTCGGCATAGGTGCCGGCTCGATCCACCACCAGCAGCTCCATCGTCTCACGGAGCATCACCGGGGTATGGTAGGAATCGGCCATCGGCTACGCCCGCTTCAACCCCATCACCGACTCGGCGACGGCTGCGTACGATTGGTTCCGCTTCCCCAGATAGGTTTCAAAGACCTCCGGCGCCCAGATCTCGATATGATCCATTGCGCCCAGGATCAACGCGCTCTTCTCGACGCGCGCAAAATCGATCAGCGCCTTCGGGATCATGATCCGGAACTGCCGATCGAGAACAACTTCGTCCGCCCAGTACAGCAACGTCCGAAGGAAGAACCGCTCCTGATCGTTGAACTGATTCAACTCATTCAGGTTCTCCTCGAACTTCTTCCACTCGTCCATCGGATAGGCGTAGATGCAGGGGTCGTCGTCGGGACCACGCGTAATGACAAACGTGTCGTTCGCCTCCGGCGCCATGCTCTTCCGCATTTTGGCCGGGACGTTGACACGCCCTTTCGCGTCGATTGAGTAAAGTTCTCGTCCCTTGAAGAATGACATCTGCCTACCCAATTACTGGGCACGACCACCATAATCTCCCACTTTTACCCACCGCTACACCGCAAGATAGTTTCTTCGTCCCAGACAATGCCACTGAAATTGCATGTTCCTTGAAATTTTTCTTGAAGGATCGGCGTTATTGGCCAGTATTCGAATGGTGGTAGATGGTGGGTAATAAAGGCAAACCGAGCCGTCGCGGCCGCCGATTCGGTTGCGATCTCACGCGGCGATGCAGCCGACACGGCTGGTAGAGCGGGCAAAATCGCCCAATTCATGCAAAAAAGGAAGTAGCTTGATAGACTTAAAGTAGTGGTTGAAGCAATTTGTCGGCGTGCTTCTCCGCTATCCGGGAGTCCCGCGCGAAGAGTGGTGAATTGTGGGGGGGACGTGGATCGGCATCAGCGGTTCACGTGGTCGCTCCGCCCGGCCACCTGTTGAGCCGGCTCCATCGGTCCGTCGGCCGCCACGCTACGATCCGCATGTCCGGCAGATGCCGCTCAGACCGACTTCGCTTCGAGCAGCTCCATCATCCCCTTGATGTAGGGATGATCGGCGCGGGCGGCAATCCCGCTCGCAACCTCGGCCGCGGCTCGCGCCGGCTCCGATGCGGCGGGCTTCGCCGCCATGCCGATGGCCCCCTCGATGACGAGCGGAGCACCGAAGAAGCTCTGCAGCTTCTCGACGAGCGCCTCCTTGCTCCGGTTCAGCAGGTTCATCTCCACATCGCTCGGCAGATACACCCGCAGCGTGGTCCCGAAGATCTCGGTGGGCTGCGCAGCCTGCAGCATTGTCGCAAGCACCTTCTTGTCGCTGCAGAACTGCAGGAAGTCGCCCCACCGCCGCTGCACATCCCGAAGGGCAGGCATCGTCTCGTCGCCGATCGCGACGGACTCGGCCACCATCGTCATCGAACCGCTGCCGCGCGCCGAGGGACCGGAGCCGGGCCCCGGGCCGGGATCGGCGGTATAGATCGGCGCGCGCTCCGTGCTCACGGGGGCCGCCGTCGGGAAGCTCGTCAGATCCTGCATCGCGTTCCGCTTCGCCTCGGAGGCCGGCGGGTCCGCCTTCGGCGCAAGCTGCTCCTTCAACGACGCGCTGTAGGAGGGAGGCGGTTCGGCGGCGCGAGGCCCCGCACCCGACCCCGCGTTCGACCCGGCCGAGGGGGCCGGCGCGGACGGAGCGGACGCGGACGGAGCGGCGGCGATCGGCGTGTCGGGAAGGCGATCGATCCGCTCCAGCAACTGCGTCAGGTTCACGGTGGAATCCATCACAGCCAGCTGCACAAGCGCCAGCTCCAGTCGCAGGCGCGGCTGCGACGACATGCGGATCGCCTGCTGCGCACCGAGCACCAGATGCAGCGCACGGATGAGATCCCCCTGCTGCATCGCGCGCGCCTCCTCCTCGTACCGCTCCAGATACGTGCGCGCCGTCTCGATCAGCCGCGCCGATCCGGTGGCGATCACCGTCAGGTAGTTGCGCAGGTGTTCGGCCAGCCCGATCAGAAACTCCTGAACGTCGTAGCCCACGCGCATGATCTCGTCGACGACGATGAACGCCTCCGGCACCGAATGCGCGCGCATCAGGTCGGTTACGCGGAAGAAGAACGCATAGTCGATCACGTTCAGCGCCTCGTTCGCCTGCGCGTACGTCACCGTGGTTCCGCAGAAGGACGTCACCTGATCGAAGATGGACTGCGAGTCGCGCATCGACCCATCCCCCTTCTTCGCGATCACCACCAGCGCATCCTCCTCGATCGTCATCCCCTCCTGCGCGGCGATATACTGCAGGCGGCCGACGATGTCGTCGATCTGCATCCGGCGGAAGTCGAAGCGCTGGCAGCGGGAGAGGATGGTGGCCGGAACCTTGTGCGGCTCGGTCGTCGCGAACACGAACACGAGATGCCGCGGCGGCTCCTCCAGGGTCTTCAACAGCGCGTTGAAGGCCGAGGTGGAGAGCATGTGCACCTCGTCGATGATGTAGAGCTTGTAGCGCCCGTTCACCGGAGGATACTTCGCGTTGTCGCGAAGCTTTCTGACGTCCTCCACGGAGTTGTTCGACGCGCCGTCGATCTCCACCACGTCCATCGAACGCCCCTCGGTGATCTCCCGGCAGGAGTCACAGACGTTGCAGGGCTCGAAATCATCCCCCGGGTTCGCGCAGTTGAGCGCCTTGGCCAGGATGCGCGCGGTGGTGGTCTTGCCGACGCCGCGCGGGCCGCTGAACAGATAGGCGTGATGCAGACGCTCCTGCCTGATCGCGTTCTTCAGCGTCTGGGTTACGTGCTCCTGGCCCACCACGGAGTTGAACTCCGACGGCCGCCACTTGCGCGCTGTCACCTGATATTCCTGCGTATCGGCCATGCTCTTGAGCTATCCGTGATCGATGCAAAATCGACGGGCAACATACGAAGATTCCAGGACGTTCTTCCCGCTCCGCCATGCACCGCCGGACACTCCCCAAGCCGCGCTCCCGGTGCGGCCGCCGCGAAGCACATCAACATCGGCGACGCTTCCAAACAGCACGGCGGGACCGTGCACCGCACGGTCCCGCCGATGATATGGCCGGCCCGGCATTGCGCCGCGCCCGTGTCCATGCCTTAGTTCAGCGTCACGTTCGTCGTGCCGCCCT